>JAFVHO010000018.1 GCA_017474485.1 Prevotella sp. | reverse complement strand
TCCGCCACAAAAGTATAAAAAATCCATCAAATAGAAAAAGAAAAATTGATATTTCTACTGACGAGCATATCCGAAATTACCAGAATTGGCTAATTGTCGCACGTGCGAGCAGGGTGACGCATCGCCGAAGTCAGGAAATAATTGGTTTTACCTAATTTAATGAAGAAAAACAGTAGGTTCTATTTGAAAAGTGCTTAAAAAGACCCTTTACAATTTAGGACCACGTTTCTTTTTCTTCTTCTGCATCCGCCTTCTGAACTCTTCCTCGGCAGGGTCATAGACGGGATTGTTCGTGTCGAACAATCCCAATGAAGGAATTCCTATTGACGGCTCGTTATGCTTTTGTCGGTCAGAACAAGTATCTTCTCTTGGCTGTTCAACCTAGCCGTCTTTTTTGAAGCGCATACCCTGTAAGACTTTCAGGTCTTTGCTGCCATCCCGTCTCATGACAAGTTGCACTTCCACGCCATTCGCTTTGAGGTGATTCACGAACTCAGCCCATGACTTACAGCATAGTAAACTTAGATAGGCAGCGAAGTCCTTGATGAACTCAGGCGCTAGTTCCAACATGGATATATCTGTACGGCGGAGATTATACTGGAGGAAATCGGCTACATCTTTACGAGAACGTTGCATAGCCCACAACGTGCTTGCAACCCTGTCCTTTCCGACTCGTTTCTTCAGACTGGCAATGTCCTTGTCGAAGGCATTCAGCAGAGTCTCATATTCACTGCCGAATCCCTGATAGGAATTGCGTACCATCTCTGCCGTGACAAAAGCCTCACGGTCTGATAGTTGCTGATAGTGTTTGATGATCTGTGCCTTGATATTGTCGAGGTCACGGTTTATCTGCATTGCTTCCTTGCTGCGGCCTTTAGCACAGTTGCCCTTCACGTCCCACATAGCCAGTGATATGCTGTGCTTGCATGAAAACTGACACTGTGTACCGTTGATGGTAATCCTGCCCATGATAGGAACAATCCCATCCTTTTCCTTACCCTTGTTCGCATAGAACAAAATCTTGAAAGTTGATCTCATTTCTAATTCCTTTTTTAATTTCAGGCTGCAAATATAATACCATTTTTTGAGATACTTTTTCGGCAATTCGTTGCAGTTTGTTGAGTCGAAAACCTGTCAGTTTGAATTGCGTCGTTCTGCCTTTTCCGTACCCTCGAAATTAGAAAAGTTTAACTGTCAGAGTTGGCCCAAGCGGGTTACGATTTAGAGACCAAACTCTTGCACCAATCCGCATCAAGTTGCCTTTTTACCTCGTTCCTAAACTCCTCGGTTTTCCTCGCATTGCCCTTTATTTACGTGCTTTCTGCGTTAATTCTCCAAAATCCGTCTTTCGTTACAGACTTTTTTCGTAACTTTGTCCCCCGTAAGCAACTAAATGTATAGAGAACATGGGAAAATTAGTGATTAACTCGTATGACGAGTTTGCCGCCCATTTGGGCGAGGAGTTGGGTGCCAGTGAGTGGCTTCAGGTCGATCAGGACCGTATCAACCTGTTTGCCGATGCCACGTTAGACCATCAGTGGATTCATGTTGACGTTGAGCGTGCCAAGGAGGAGAGTCCTTACAAGTCTACCATTGCTCACGGCTATCTGACGCTGAGCCTGTTGCCTTACATGTGGGACCAGATTATCGAGGTAAACAATATTAAGATGTTGGTAAACTACGGCATGAACGACATGCGTTTCGGACAGCCTGTTATTACGGGTTCGAGGGTTCGTTTGGTTACCAAGTTACACAGCATCCAGAACCTGCGTGGCATCTGCAAGGCTGAAATCAAGTTCGTCATCGAGATTGAAGGTCAGCGTAAGCCGGCCTTAGAGGGTATTGCCGCCTTCCTGTACTATTTTATGTAAGAAGGAAGAGGGAAGAAATAAGAAGGAAGAGGTAAGAAGAAAACTAGACTGACGATGAAAGCGCAAAAAATAGTAACCTTCGGAGAACAGTTGCTCCGATTCTCAAAACCTGGTCAGCTACGTCTGACACAGGGCGATATGTTTACCAGCAAATACGGTGGAAGTGAGGCGAATGTAGCTGTATCACTGGCCGTACAGGGGGAGGATGTGACGTATGTGACACGTCTGCCCAATACACCTGTGGGGCATGCTGGTGCCCAATGTATGGCACAGATGGGTGTCGATATCAGTCGTATCGTCTATGGTGGACAGCGCATTGGCACGTATTATTTCGAGCCTGCTGCCGGTATGCGTGCTGCCAAGGTGGTGTACGACCGTGACCATTCGGCCTACTATGACTTGGCGCCAGGCATGATTGACTGGCGCAGCATCTTGAAAGGTGCCGATATCTTCCAGGTGTCGGGCATCACGGCAGCCATCTCGCAACAGGCTGCTGATGCCACCTTCGAGGCCTTAGACATCGCTGAGGAGATGGGTATCACGATTTCGTTCGATATCAACTACCGCAAGAACCTGTGGAAATATGGTGCCGACCCGCGAAAGACGCTGCAGCGCATGCTGTCGCGTTGCGATATGATGTTCGGCGACGCCATTGAGTTCGAGTGGATATCGCAGCATCCGCAGCCACCCTTTACGGCTACAGACTCTAATTTCAAGATGCAGATACCTGAGTATCGAGAGTGGTTTGACGAGTTGCATGCGCAGTATCCGCGCTGTCGTCAGTGGCTGATGGGTATGCGTAACATTGTAGACTCGAACCATCACACGTTGACTGCCCTGCTCTTTACGGACGGTCAGTTGTTGGAGGCACCCATCATCGATATTCCTGACGTGGTTGACCCCGTAGGTGTGGGCGACGCCTTTATGGGCGGTTTCCTGCATGCCATCAGTCTCTTCCCCGGTGATCGTGTGAAGCAATTGAATTACTCTTTGGCGGCAGCTTCGCTGAAGAATACCATCCCAGGCGACTTTAACCTGTCAACGGAAGAAGAGATACTGGCTACGATGGAGCACCGCTATAATGCCACTACGCTTTATAAGACGATAGAGTAGTTCCCCGCGCTCAACTCGTCCGTAGCAACAAAGGATGGTGCTTTAGGATTGAAGGAATATTATCTTTAAAAGTAAAACAACTTGTTTTACTGTCTTTAAGATGCCTTTAACGATAGGAAAAGATGCCTTCTACGAATGTAAAACAACTTGTTTTACTATAGGTGTAGGGTGGTGTAGGATTGTAAATAACCTACACCAGACTTAAAAGCCTGGTTATAAAGCAGTTAAATGGCATGGTGTAGGATAATGATAAAATTATCATTTCAAAAATAAAGAGTAGAATGTCTCACCCCTTCATTCAAAAACTTACTGTGTGAGATATCATGGCATCCCAAGGGTAGCTGCCAGGTTTGAGCGTCACTAACGTTCCATTAGCGGCTCTCATTTGTACGATGCCAGGGGCTAATTGGTCGGTGATGGTAAAATCCGTCCATCCCAAGGACTGAAGCGTAGCCCAGGCGGTAGCTCCACCCTCAATCATCAGATGGTCAGGGCAATGCTCAGCTACCAGCAGCCTGGCTTTCTCGGCCATCATGGTGCGCAGATGGACGGCAACCTCCTTGCCTGTCCGATGGATGTGGGGAATAGAAAGAATAAGGCTATGCTGCTCTGCATAGGCAGAAGTATCCCAGAGGCTCAGGTCGTCAGAACCGTCGTAAATTTCGCGAGGCATCGGTGCTACGGGTATTCCCAAATCCAGTGCCTTACTCTGCGTACTTCCGCAGAGGATGAGGGTAGAAGTCTGATGTGTGATGTCTGATGTGTGATGTGCGATAGATTTTTTTAATCGCCCACACCCCATACCTATCATTCCGCTAAACAAATCGGCCGCTCCGGCAAATAACGTTTTGCCGTCATTGTGTTGTTGAATAACCTTGCGGATATCCTCCTCGTTTTCGGCATCAGGCATGATAATACCTTTCTCTTCGGCATCAGGGAAACGCTCTTTTAATATTGAGGTACGGGCAGGGAACTCAGGGTCGAAAGAAAAATCGGTTTCGTCTAATGGTATCTCTCTCACCTCTAACCTCTCACCTCTCACCTCTTTTTTAATATAGTAGATGCCTTTGCGAATGATTCGTCCCTTCGACGGGTTTGCAGGTAGGTAGATGGCGCGCTGGTAGCCGGTGGCCTGCATGAGTGCTGTGAGTTCGGCAACGACATGGCCACGTAAAGCTGAGTCGGTCTTTTTAAAAATGAGGAATGAGGAATGAGGAATGAGGAATGATGCAGCGATACGTTTCGTCTCGGTGATGGCCTCGGCTTCGCTCATGGAACGGGTGTCGGTGGCAATGACAGTGGTTCCGTTTGTAGCTGTGCCACAGCTACATGCAGAACCACAGAGCAACTGCACTTGCTGGCCCTCTGCAAAAGCAATACCTGCTATCTCGGCAGCCCCCGTAATGTCATCGGCAATAACTATCATCCGCCCCACTATTCCCTTATTTCTTCATTTACATTTCTCATTTCTTTCATTTCTCATTTCGGCTTAGCCGATAGATCGCCATTCTCGTGGCATAGTCTATCGAGAGCGTCATGGCGCTGTCGTTGGCAATGCCTTTGCCGGCCACGTCAAAAGCGGTGCCGTGGTCTACAGAGACACGAATGATGGGCAGGCCGAGGGTGATGTTGACGCCACTGGCAGAATTCATCTTGCCTGTCTCCTTGTTCCAGTTGAAGGCGCACACCTTCAAGGGGATGTGCCCTTGGTCGTGGTACATGGCAACGACACCATCGAACTGTCCACATTTGGCCTTGGCAAAGACGGAGTCGGGGGGCACAGGACCGTCGACGTCGAAACCACGTGCTGTCAGTTCCTCGATGGCGGGAATGATTTCCTGAGCCTCCTCCCAACCGAACATGCCGTTTTCGCTGCTGTGTGGATTCAGACCTGCCACACCGATGTGGGGCTTCTCGATGCCGAACTGTCGGCAAGCATCGTCAATGAGTTCCACGCACTCGATGACGCGGGCCTTTTTCACCAAATCGCAGGCCTTTCTCAAAGGAACGTGCGTCGATACATGGATGACGCGGATATTCTCGTCGGCCAGCATCATGGCATACTTCTTGGTGTTGGTAAACGTGGCATAGATTTCCGTATGTCCGTCGTAATGGTGACCAGCCAGGTTCAGCGCTTCCTTGTTGAGCGGTGCTGTCACCGTACCGTCCACCTCGTCAGTCATGGCCAGTTCAATGGCCTTCCGTATATACTGGAAGGCGGCATTACCACACTGGGCCTGCACCTTGCCGAACTCGAAGGTGGTAAGATCGACACATTTCAAGTCAATAACGTCGATGGTGCCGTATTCGAACTTAGCATCCTTCACGTTTTGGATGGCATTAACCTGCAGGTTAAAGCCAAGCAGCTGAACGGCTTGGCACATGATGGCAGCATCGCCTGTAACGACGGGACGACACTTCTCGTAAGTCTCTTTTCTGTTCAGGGCACGTACCGTTATCTCAGGACCTATGCCTGCGGGGTCGCCCATGGTGATAGCTAATATTGGTTTCATATTGTTTCTTTTTTCGTTATACCGTAATGACGACATAACGACTAATACAATGAATTATAGATATCTCGTGCATCTTGTTCTGTTACTTTTCTCGGATTGTTCTTCAGCAGTCGCTGTACCTGCATGGCAGCCTTCGCCATACCAGGGACGGCTGTCTGCGGAATGCCCAGTGTCGTCAACTTATCAGGTATACCTACGGCTTCTGCCAACTGATAGATGAAATCAACACCCCGCTGGGCCGTCTCCTCGTCAGAGTGGCCAGCGGTTACGCCGCAGGCAATAGCCACTTCTGCATAGCGCTTCATGGCTGCAGGAGCATTAAATTTCATGACGCTGGGCAATAAGATGGCATTGCTCAAGCCGTGAGGAATATGGAATTCACCACCGAGCGGGTAGGAGAGGGCATGTACGGCGGCAGTATTCACGGGACCTAAGCAGAGTCCACCATATAACGAACCGAATGCCAGCGCCTCACGGGCCTCGACATCCTTCCCATCCTTCACGGCGCGTTCCAGATTGGCTGCTATCAGTCGGATGCCTTGAAGGGCGTAGATGTCGACGGACGGATGTGCAAACTTATTGGTATAGGCTTCGATACAGTGCGTCAGGGCATCCATGCCCGTATCGGCAGTGACCTTGGCAGGTACCGTCCACGTCAACTTGGGGTCTACGTAGGCAGCATCGGCAATCAGGTAAGGCGAGACGATGCCTTTCTTCAGATGGTCGCACTCGTCTAACAGGATGGCGTTGGGCGATACTTCAGAGCCTGTGCCTGCTGTCGTGGGCAGACAGGCAAACCAAAGACCCTTTGCCTTGATAAATCCCGTACCGAAGCAGTCTTCCACCTGCTGGTCACTATGGATGAATGCTGCTACCAGCTTCGTTACATCCAATACCGAACCGCCTCCGATACCTATGACGCTGTCAGCCTTGAAACCGCGTGCCACTTCGAGGATTTTCTTAAAGTCGTTCACTGTCGGTTCTGCTACGATGTCCTGATAGGTCTCAATGCTGATACCTGCTGCCTTCAGCTCTGCCAGTGGTTCTTCAATTAACGGCAGGATGGGTGGCGCTGTCAAAACAAACAGGTGCTTGAACCCCATCTTCTTATAGTCGTCTACTAATGTCTGGATGCAGCCTGTGCCGAACACGATTTTCTGTGGCTGCAACAATGTGATTGCTTTCATATCTTGTTGTTTTGTTATAAATAATAGACGAACACGCGCGTGTATTGTCACCCTTGCCAATGAACTTTTCCAGTCAGAAAAACTCAAATATATTTGGTTTTTCATTCGGTTTGCACTACCTTTGCACCAACTTTATCTCATCCAAAGTATATGCGTATCAAGGAACTGGATTATTTGAAGGGTGTGATGATTATTCTGGTCATCACCTTCCACTTGGTGTATTTTGAGCATCTCTATCCCTATGCCAAGCAAGTGGTATATACCTTCCACATGCCAGTATTCCTGTTGATTTCAGGCTATCTGATGAATATCAGTAAGAAGTGGAGTACTTTCCTGCTAACGATAGTCGGACTAGTCATACCCTATCTGGTCATGGAGAGCGGCTATACCGTCATGGCTTCGTTACTGCCTATCAATGAACATATAGACCATCTGACCGTTGGTGTCTTCTTCGATAAGCTTCTACTCCATCCCTTAGGTCCTTACTGGTATCTCCATACGCTGATACTTTGTGGCTTGACCTATCGTTTGATTAACAGAACCATCCCCATGATTCTGGTCTTCTATCTCTTTTCCCATGTCCTGGGCATTCTATCGTTCCCGTTGGCCATGTATTTCCTAGCAGGAACCGTCCTGCGTCAAAGTCAGACAGACTTCACGCACTTCTTTCAGCCGTCGGCACTTTCAATACTGGTTTTTGCGTTGCTCATCTGCGTACCGGCCTGTCTGAGCCCTGCAACATTGGGAGGACTCCTCATCGTCTACCTCGTCATCAGCGGCTGTCTTTTCTTGTTCAGATATTCACACCGTTCGGTCTTGAACGTTATTGGCTTCTTTGGCAGAAACAGCCTGCTACTCTACGTATTTTCACCGATATTCACCATTTTATGCAAGCAACTGGTGCCCTATCTGTCGTTCGACAAGACAGGTATGTTGTTCCTGATAGCCTCGCTCGTTGTCTGCATCAGTGGCAGTTTGGCCATTGGCTATCTGATGGATCTCTTAAGAATATCGCCCCTCTTCTTCAGGAAACAGCGTGTTGTGAGCCCAATATCCCCCGATTAACGGGCATGTTCGGCATTCTTTTCTTCCAAGTAACCCCAAATGGTGAGTTCCTTATCGGCCAGTGGTGTCTTGAAGAAGTAACTGGCCACATAGCCAACAACGAGGACAATCAAGTGTGAGTAGACGCCTAACATGTATTTATGATGCGAAAAATTCCAGTCGCCCAGGTCGAGAAGGGTCTCTTTGACGCCTGTGCCATGGATGTCGACTTTGGTGGATGTCAGCACGGCGTATGCCGTAAACAGGACCGCTACGGCAATACCGATGTACAACCCTTGCTTATTGGCCCGACGACTGAACAGTCCCAAGATAAAGATGCCGACAATACCTGCCGAGAAGATGGCATAGAGTGAGAATAAGGCGCCTAAGACGCCTTCGCCGCCCCAGAAAATATACAGGCAGGCCACACCGATGGCACCGACGCCCGATGCCACGACCATCCACTTGCCAAAACGCAGCTGTTGCTGATCGGTAGCGTCTTTGCGGAAACGTTTATAGTAGTCCTGTACGGCAATGGCCGACAGACAATTCAGGTCGCTGTCGAGGCTGGAGATGGCTGCTGCGGCGAGGGCGGCAATGATGAGGCCGCGAATGCCGACGGGCAACTCGTGTGCAATAAAATAAGGAAAAACCTCGTCGGCTTTCAGACCCTCAGGCAATACGGGTGCTCCCTGTGCATGGTAGTAGGCAAAGAGAGCCGTACCAATAAACATAAACAAGGCCCAGATGGGCACAGACATCAGTACACCGATATAAGCCGCCTTCTTCGCTTCCTTGTCGTTCTTCGCTGCCAGATAGCGCTGTACGATGGTCTGGTCGGTGCCATACTTCTGCAAGGCATAGAAGATGCCGTTCAGCACCATCACCAGGAAACATAGCTCTGAGAGGCTCCAGTTGTAGGGTCCAAAGTCAATCTTGTTGTATTCCGAGGCAATACGGAACGTTTCTGCTGGTCCGCCCTCAATACCGAAGAGTAGGATGGCGATGCAGATGATGCCGCCACCGATGAGTAGGAAACCTTGAGCGACATCCATCCATACAATGGCCTCCATGCCACCAAACAGTGTCAGGATGATAATCGTTATACCCAATACAAGTACAATGGTATAAATGTTGATGTCGAGAAATGTTGCTAATGCCATCGATACGAGAAAAAACACCGTCCCGGCTTTAGAAAAGTGGCCCAGTGTGAATGCAAACGATGAATACAGGCGTGCAAAGAGTCCGAAACGTCGTTCGAAGTATTCGTAGGTCGACAAACGTATCACCTTACGGAACAACGGTACAATGACGCCAATGAGGGCTACCAGCACGATAGGTACCATCAGACCCTGTACCAGCAGTATCCAGTTGTCGGCATACGCAGCGCCGGGGTAGGCGAGGAAAGTGACGCTCGAAATCAGTGTGGCAAAGATGGAGATGCCCACAGCCCATGCAGGAATCTTGCCGCCGCCCGCAAAGTATTGTGACGTGTCTTTCTGCTTATGGGCAAAATAGACGCCTGTGCCGATGGCAGCAGCAATTGACAGAAATACAATAAAATAATCTATCCAATGCATAGTTTTTGTTTTAAGGAAAGAAATTACCAGAAATTAAACAGAAATTTCTGAATAATTAATGATAATTTCTTTCTTAAATTATTGAACTTTCATTTTAATTTCGTTCTCTTCTTCTGCAGACAATCGCGTCAGTGGCATGAGCATCCACGGTTCACAGAGGCCCTTGGTCTGCATCATCACCTTCAAAGCAGTCAGACTTTGTCCGAGCGTTCGGTCCTTTTGGTAGATCTTGGCAATCTCGTTGGTCTCGTCCTGCAGACGGTTGGCGGTAGCCATATCGCCAGCAACGGCAGCATTGAACAACTGCTGGAACATGTCGGGAACGTAGTTGCCCGTAGAGGGCACAATGCCGTTGCCGCCTAATTCCAGGGAATGGGCACTCTGTGCTGCCCAACCGCAGAAGTAGGCAAAGTCGTCACGACCTTGGGCAATCTCAATGCACTGAGCCATGCGGTCCAGGTCGCGCTCGGAGTCCTTCAGTCCTACAATATTCGGATGGTCGGCTAACCGCCGGATAATATCTACGGGAATGCTCATGTGTGTTGTTGCGAGAATGTTGTAGAGCATGAGCGGACCAGTAATGCAGTCGGCCAACGTCTTATAGTATTCATACATCTGTTCTGGCGTTAAGGCATAGTAGGTGGGCAGGGTGGCTACGATGACGTCAGCACCTAAAGCGGTGTAAATCTCTGCCTGGCGTACTTGCTCGCTGAAGCAGTTCCCCGTCAGACCTGCATATATCAGAATGCGACTGTTGGCAGCCTTGACAGCAGTATCTACAAAGAGCTGTCCGTCAGCCTGACTGACACTATTCCCTTCGCCCGTGGTCCCCATGAGCAGGGGCGACACCTTGTTGTCGGCAAAATAGTTAATGATTCTCTTGACAGCCTCCGTGTCAAGTTGTCCGTCTTGAGTGACGGGGGTGACCATTGGCACCACCACGCCGCGATACTTGCTGTTGTTCATATACACTTTAATAATTTGTTGTTATCTGCTTATATATTAAAGACGTACGAGCGTGGGTTTGGTAATCACTATCGACGAATCGCTCGTGATTAACTATTTTTTGCAAAAAACACGTCGAAAAATTTAGGAGGATTTAGTTATTTTTTGTACCTTTGCAACCGAATCGAATTTTCCAAAACGGAAAACTTTTTAGAAATTCGAAGACGAAAAGTTATCCAAAAAAGATAACTTTGGTCAAAAGATTAGGCAAGATAAAAATAGAAAAAGAAGAGAAATACATAAAATGGAAATTAAAAATTTTACCATTACGAAGCGTGACGGAACCAAAGATCGCTTCTCATTAGACAAAATTATGAATGCCATTGTGAAGGCATTCGAGAGTGTGGACGAACCTGCTGACCTCGGAACAGTATCGAAGATTCTGAGTCATCTGGACATGCATGACGACATCAAGGTGGAAGACATTCAGAACCAGGTTGAAGAGGCTCTGATGCGCGAAGGCTTCTACAAGGTGGCTAAGTCGTTCATCCTGTATCGTCAGGAACACTCGGAAGACCGTGACACACTGGAGAAGATGATGTTCCTCTCGGAGTACACTGAATCTGTCAACGCTGCTACGGGTTCTAAGTACGACGCTAATGCCAATGTGGAGCACAAGAACATTGCCACATTGATTGGCGAGCTGCCTAAGTCGAACTTCATCCGTCTGAACCGTCGACTGCTGGTGGACCGTATCAAGAAGATGTACGGTAAGGAGTTGGCCAACGAGTACATTGACAAGCTGACACACCACTTTATATATAAGAACGACGAGACATCGCTGGCTAACTATTGTGCCTCTATCACGATGTATCCTTGGCTGATTAACGGTACGACAGCCATTGGTGGCAACTCTACTGCCCCCACCAACTTGAAGTCGTTTGCCGGTGGTTTCGTTAACATGGTGTTCATGGTCAGCTCCATGCTGTCTGGTGCCTGTGCTACGCCTGAGTTCCTGATGTACATGAACTATTTCATTGGTAAGGAATACGGCAAGGACTATTGGCAACACCCTGACCAGCAGGCAGACCTCTCGTTGAAAAAGCGCACCATTGACAAGGTGATTACCGACTATTTCGAGCAGATTGTCTATACCCTCAACCAACCCACGGGTGCACGTAACTATCAGGCAGTGTTCTGGAATGTGGCCTACTATGACAAGTACTATTTCCAGAGCATCTTCGGTGAGTTCTACTTCCCCGATGGTTCTCAGCCAGACTGGGACAGTCTTTCTTGGTTGCAGAAGCGCTTTATGAAGTGGTTCAATCAGGAACGTACCAAGACCCTGTTGACTTTCCCTGTTGAGACCATGGCTCTGCTCGTCGACGAGAATGGCGAGTGCAAGGATAAGGAGTGGGGTGAGTTTACGGCAGAGATGTATGCTGAGGGACACTCGTTCTTTACGTATATGAGCGATAATGCCGACTCACTGTCGTCTTGCTGCCGCCTGCGCAACGAGATTACCGACAACGGGTTCAGCTATACGCTGGGTGCTGGTGGTGTGTCTACTGGCTCAAAGTCTGTGTTGACCATCAATCTGAACCGCTGCATCCAGTATGCCGTCAACCACAAGATGGACTATCTGGAGTATCTGGGTGGTATTATCGACCTGTGCCATAAGGTTCAGATCGCTTACAACGAGAACCTGAAGGAGCTGCAGGCTCATGGCATGCTGCCTCTGTTCGATGCCGGTTATATCAACATCAACCGTCAGTACCTCACCATCGGTATCAATGGTTTGGTAGAAGCTGCCGAGTTTATGGGTCTGAAGATTACGCCTAACGATGACTATAAGAAGTTCGTACAGGGCATCCTTGGACTTATCGAGCAGTACAACAAGAAGTACCGTTCTAAGGAGGTGATGTTCAACTGCGAGATGATTCCTGCCGAGAATGTCGGTGTGAAGCATGCCAAGTGGGACCGTGAGGACGGTTACTTTGTGCCACGCGACTGCTATAATAGCTACTTCTACGTAGTAGAGGATGACTCATTGAGCGTTATTGACAAGTTCAAACTGCATGGCGCTCCTTATATCGAGCACCTCACCGGTGGTTCGGCTCTGCACATGAATCTGGACGAGCACCTGTCAAAACAGCAGTATCTGCACCTGCTGAAGGTCGCTGCCCAGGAGGGTTGCAATTACTTCACATTCAACATCCCCAACACTGTGTGCAACGATTGCGGTCATATCGACAAGCGTTATCTGAAGGAATGCCCGCACTGCCATTCAAAGAATGTCGATTACATGACTCGTATCATCGGCTATCTGAAGCGTGTCTCGAACTTCTCGCAGCCACGTCAGGAAGAAGCTGCACGCCGTTTCTACGCACATACGGAAGCTTAAGACATGTTGAAATACGTTAATACAGGGGTTGTTTTTCAGGAGATACCCGACGAAGTGACACTGGCGATTAATATTTCCAATTGCCCGTGTCACTGCCCGGGTTGTCACAGCCATTATCTGTGGGATGATATCGGAATGCCCTTGACAACAGATGCCATTGATGACTTTGTCAGTCAATACGGGACTGACATTACATGTATCGCATTCATGGGTGGCGATGCCGATCCGAAAACCGTCAACCAGTTGGCTCAGTACATCCACGAGTACCATCCACAGTTTCATGTGGCATGGTACAGTGGACGTCTGCGCGTGCCACCTACCGTTAATAAGCAAGACTTTGATTATATTAAGATTGGTCCGTATATTCGCCACCTCGGCCCTCTGAAATCGGCCACGACCAATCAACGCCTTTATCGTCGTACAATGGATGGCGATTTCGAGGATATCACCTACCGCTTCTGGCGGCAGCGCGATGTGGCAGTTTAGATAATCCTAATCTCTTGAGTACCCCGACCGCGAATCGAACGCGGAACTAAGTCTTAGGAGGACCTTGTTATATCCATTTAACTATCAGGGCAACCTTTCAGCCTACAAAGGTAGTGCAAATCGAGCAAAATACAAAGAAAAAAGCGAATTTTTTCTTTGTATTTCTTATTCTTATGCATCTGCAAACACCTTGCCGTCCTCCAGGGTAATCTGAAGTTTGGTGTATTCGCAATGGAAATCGTGCTCCAGACGGTCCAGGTAGCGGCGACTCTCCCACAGGCACATGGGCAGGTCATGCAGCAGATAATTGCCGCAGGCCTCTGGACGCGTGGCAGGTACCTCTGTCTGGGTGAGAATCCACTTCAGGCACTCGATGGTCAGGTGACGCATGTCCTGAACGGTGTATGATCCCGTCATGATGATATACATGCCTGTGAGGCAACCCATGGGCCCTACGTACACCACGTCGTCCTTTGCTTTGCTATTGCGGAACCACGTGGCCATCAGGTGTTCTAGGCTGTGCATGGCAGCAGGTGCCACAGCAGGCTCCTGGTTGGGTTCCGTGATGCGTAAGTCGAACGTTGTAAAACCCTTGTCTTCGCGCGACACATAGATGCCGGGCTTCAGGTGGGTGTGGTCGATGGTAAAGCTCTGTATGACTTCCATGATTCTGATTGCTTAGTTAAGAAATAAGAGGATGTGCCTTGACACATCCTCTCTTATTGAGTTGCTTTTCGCTTTTTACTTTTTGTTCAAAGCAAGGTCGATGGCTACGGCGATAGCAACAGTAGCACCTACCATTGGGTTGTTACCAATACCCAGGAAGCCCATCATCTCAACGTGAGCAGGAACTGAAGAAGAACCTGCGAACTGAGCGTCTGAGTGCATACGGCCCAAGGTGTCAGTCATACCGTAAGAAGCAGGACCGGCAGCCATGTTGTCTGGGTGCAGGGTACGGCCCGTACCACCACCGGAAGCTACTGAGAAGTAAGGCTTGCCAGCGAGCACGCGCTCCTTCTTGTAAGTACCGGCAACGGGGTGCTGGAAACGGGTGGGGTTGGTAGAGTTACCCGTGATAGACACATCAACGTTCTCCTTCCACAGGATAGCGACACCCTCGCGAACATCGTCAGCACCATAGCACTTTACCTTCAGACGGCTGGGATTGTTGCCATAAGCAACCTCCTTAACCACCTTCAGCTCAGAGGTGAAATAGTCAAACTGAGTCTGTACGTATGTGAAACCGTTGATACGGCTGATGATCTGGGCAGCGTCCTTGCCAAGACCGTTCAGGATCACGCGCAGAGGCTTCTGGCGAACCTTGTTGGCCATCTCAGCAATCTTGATGGCACCCTCAGCAGCTGCGAAAGACTCGTGACCTGCCAGGAAGGCGAAGCACTCAGTCTCCTCGCGGAGCAGACGGGCAGCGAGGTTACCGTGGCCGATACCTACCTTACGGTCGTCAGCAACAGAACCGGGGATGCAGAAGCTCTGCAGACCGATACCGATAGCCTCGGCAGCGTCAGCAGCAGTCTTTACGCCCTTCTTGATGGCGATAGCAGCACCGCAAACGTATGCCCACTTAGCGTTCTCGAAGCAGATACGCTGGGTGTCCTCACACATCTGGTAAGGATCAACGCCTGCCTTCTCACAAATCTCGTTGGCCTCCTCGATAGAGTTGATGCCATTCTCCTTCAGAGCAGCAAGAACCTGGTTGATACGGCGCTCCTGACTCTCAAACTGTACTTTTCTAATCATAGTCGTATCCTCCTTTATTCTTTACGTGGGTCAATAGCCTTTACTGCACCCTGATCCTCAGTCGTACGACCGTAAGAACCAGTGTTCTTCTTCATAGCCTCATTGGCATCCATACCGTTCTTGATGGCTTCCATCATCTTGCCCAGGTGTACATACTCGTAACCGCAAACCTCGTTGTTGGCGTCGAGATACATCTTGGTGATGTAACCCTCGGTGAGCTCCAGGTAACGGGTACCCTTGGCAACGGTGCCATAGAGTGTACCAGTCTGTGAGCGGAGACCCTTACCCAGG
>JAFVHO010000145.1 GCA_017474485.1 Prevotella sp. | reverse complement strand
TCCCCCTCAAGATGGTGTCTGAGCTGCATGTGCGCAAAGTGGGATGAAGCGAGAGATGGGGCATCAAGTGACTCGTCACGTCCTCAACGCAGTCACCGCCACAGAAGTAGACGCTTGAGAGCGAACCCGCGATCTCGCTGTACTGATAGCCGTAGGACGTGCACCGGAGACCCAACACTTCGTCGATAACGGGGCCGACGTACCGGGAAAAAAACTCTCTCACATGAAATATTCCTCCAAAAGGAGTGATTTTCTCAGATTTTATGCTTACCTTTGCCATGTCATTGATGATTTTGCTTGTTTTGATTTTGCAGCACTAAGATAAGTAAAAAATCTGACATGACAAAATCCTGGTCAACTTTTTGTTGCTCAGGAACTTATAAACAAAGTTAAACTAAAGTGCTGCGGAATTTAGGGTTAAAAAAAACAATTATGGAAAAAATAACGAAGTTACTGATGCTGCTGACCATCATATTATTTGCAGCATGTACGGACAACAATGACAACCCCGGTGATCCTACCCAGCTGCCTGCCATTGATGCAGGTCCATCGTATACTGATAAAACGGTCGACGTGAACCGCGACGGTAATATCTACGGACAAGTGTTGCTACGCTTCTACAGCGATATGCCCAGTGTGGCGTATATCTCCGTGGCCGACTTCCACAAGCTCATGACGGCTGGTGATGCGATGAAGGTCACCCGTCAAGGCAATCTCTACCTATTGGCCACCCGTAACGGTACAGCAACTGTGGACGTCAAGGCCGATTATCTCCACTCCACGACCTATGCCGGCTTCGTGGACCTGATGTGGATGCTGGACCCAACGCTGGCTCCCAATGCGATGTACGATGGCAGCAAGTATATCAAGTTCGTTAAGATGGAAAGCCCATCGACGTTTAAGCCATCCAGCGGCATCCGTCTGGACTTCGGCAAATATAGCATCGACCTGCACGATGACGGCAGCAACGTCTATTTCCCCTTTGCTACGCTGGCCGACATTTATTCCGACTGTAACTTCCACAATGTTTCCTATCACGACGACTTAGTGGTTGTGAGCACCAAGCTGGATATCTATTCCATCAACACTATCGCCCCAGAATATGCCGCCAAGCCTTATCAGTGTGAAACGGTGACAGCCGATATGGCGAAGTTCCGCTATCAGGAGCTGTGCTTCGTATTCGACAATCTCTATGGCTACCCAGGACGTACCATCCTGGAACAGAACGGCATGGCCGAGAATGGCTTCGATGCCACCCTTGACCTGATACAGAATGGCCAGATAGTGAAGCGGTTGCTGCAATCAACCAATAACATGGATTTTGCCTGGGGAAGAATGGCTACGCAATACCTGATTAACGATGGCGGTCACACCAGTTTCGACGCAATGACAGGCTTACCTGAGAACATCGAAGGCGATTATGTTGAACGCTTGATGGAAGCGGCCGCCAACTATCCGGAAGCTTATGCCATGTATAGGGATTGGAAAGGAGAGTAATGTACGCTCTGATACGAAAACACAGCTGTCGACATTGCGCGAGCAGGCTTACGGCGACGTGATGTATAAGGCCAACAGCGCCAAGACCACAGGCGTCATCATCATCAACTCGTTCATGGATATGGACGAGGCCGCATGGAACAAATACTATGCCAGCCAGAAGACCGACGCCGACTGGCAAGAACTGATGAAAAGCTATCAAAAGGATGCTTTCATCGGCTTCCTCTATGGACTCGGACAGGCGAAGGCAGACGGCGTGAAGAACCTCGTGTTGGACATCTCGATCAACGGTGGTGGCTCGTGTGACCTTGTGGGAGCCGACGTGGCTATTCTGCGCAAGAACCGCACGGTGCAGTTCTGGTCGCAGGACGCTC
>JAFVHO010000144.1 GCA_017474485.1 Prevotella sp. | reverse complement strand
GTTTGTCCAACACTAAAGTCAGCGAACAGTTGTCCACTTTGCTGCACTTGATAGATGTCTTTAAATCCTTCATAATCATAGTCTGTTGCTATACCTCTGAGCGGTTTGCGAACAATTTGCGAACAAAATGCGAACAAAATCGCTCGATAATTAAGATTTCTCTAAGTTCTCTATTTTGGCTGCAAAATTAGTAAATATCTGATAAACAACCAAATAGAAATCAGAAAAATATTTTGTGAAATCTTAAAAAACCTTACTTTAACAGACTCATAATCTGGAGATCCCAGGTTCAAGCCCTGGCTGGTCCACATGAAGGTCTCAGATCAATCTGAGACTTTTTTACTGCATCAACTCATCAAAGATAGAGAAGATGTATCCAGCTTTGTTGCGAGAGGGTACGGGTTCGGATTCTACGATATCGGAAACCTTCGACTCGAAGCAGTGCCCGTTCTCGTCGTAATAGTAGCGCATCTCCATCTCTTCGCCCTCAGCATAGCCCTGATTGTATATAAAGATTACGTTCTGGCTATCGGGCTTGGGATCCAACAGATACTCCTCGTAGGTCTCGCCATACATTGACTCGGTCTTCTCGCTGATGAAGTAGTAGCGCTGAGATGGACTGGGCTGCTGTATCTGCTCGTAATAGCACTTCAGAAGGGTTGTACAGGTGGAAAATCTTCGCTCTTCTGGTCGTGGATGGTTATCTCGATATCGTTCTTCAGTCCGCCGTCCTTATCGTTTTGCTCTATCCTCTGCTTGGCCTTTGCATAGGCTGCACGGATATCCTTCAGCAGTTTTGCCTTTGGCGTGCTTGAAGGATAGTGCGCACTGGCCAGTTCGGGATAGGGTCGCTCTGTATTCAACAGCAGATTAAAAATCTTGATATGCTTGTTGCCTTGCACCAGTTCGCTCTTCCAGTCGTTCCACGAGTGACTATCAGGTGTAGCCTCCTTGTCCTGCACCTTGTGCTTCTGCTCTATGCAGTTACCATTGGCATCGTAGTAGTAGCGCGTCTCCACCTTGAATCCAGCGTGCGTTTCAGCTTTCATAAACGCAAAGAGCAGATGCCCCTTCACTGGGTCGAACAGGTACTCGCGGTAGTTGGTGTGACCGTCAGCCATCCAATTTACTGACACGAAGTAGCACACGGCCTTACCTGTGATGCCCTGTTCGCTATTGCCACCGATTCGGTCGAAGTAGAATTGCGTGTCGGTATCTATCTCCGGAGTGTATTCACCACCAGGCTCGCCCATCTCTATCTGACGTATGTGCACAGTGTGCGCAGCCTTTCCGTCCTGCCCCATCTTGGCCGCCTTCTGTTTGGCCTCTGCGTACACCTGGCGGATGTGTTTTATCTGTTCAGCCTTAGTCTGAGCGTGCAGTGTCATAACGACTGCAAGCAGACACGCCATGATAACTACTCTTTTCATGATGCCTTTAGAGCAGGCTTTGGATTGACTTGTCGATATCACTGATTTGCTGTGAACGGCTAACAAGGTTGTTACCACGGTCAATCAGGAAGAATTCTGGCAATGTCTGTATGTTATAGATGGTCAGGAAACTGCTACTGTTTTCGTCTACACGTACGCTAATCCAAGGCAGGGCGGCTGTCTGCTGCTTCCAGAAGTGTTCATCACCATCGAGACTGACCTGATAGATTTCGAAACCTTTGGCGTGATACTTGTTATACAGTTCACGAAGTGCCAGGATACGGGCTGGCGATTCTTTCTGAGCAAAGACATGGAAATCGAGCAGCACCACCTGACCCTTCAGGTCTGTCAACTTGCGAAGCTTGCCTTGATTGTCGTTCAGGGCAATCTCAATGACACCAGCAGTCTGGATCTTCGAGGCGTCAATGGTCTTAGCCTGCTCAGCCTCAATGGTACGGACGTTCTTCATACCCTCAATGGCAATATTATGCAGGTTCTTGCCACGCTCGGCATCAGGCCAGTAGGTATCCCAACTGGTAGCCACAGCAGCAAACACCTTGATATCATCAGCATCGCTGCGAGGGTTGAAAATCAGCGTATTGCCTAATGCCTGGAACAGGGCAAAATAAGCATAAGGCTTGGATGGGTCGGGGAAGATATACTGACGTTTCACCTCGTCCTTATACTGGCGAATCATAGCTAAAACGCTGTCATTGACCTGATTGACTGTCAAGTCTGCATTGCGACCTACAGCTATAGCACGCTGCTGTAACTGCATCTGGCGCAGGGCCAGTTCTTTGATCTTACTACAATTCTCAGAACCGCTGACCTCATACTGTGAGGCCATCTGCGGATAGGCAGCATTCACCGTTACCGTCTCGGTAGAATCTATAGAAAGGGAAATAATCTGGTCATAAATGCGCAGACGATAGAACTCTGGGGCTTGCTGGGCTGCGCCAGCCAGACTGAACTTACCATCGGCATCAAGACGGACAGAATCAATGACCTCAGGTCCCATCAGACTGATGTTTTCCAGATAGAGCACTGAGTCCTTGGCATTTGTAATACTACCTTCTACGTGGAATTTCTTTTCGCTGCACGAAGCCATGCCCAGCACGGCCAGTGCCACTACTACATATTTCTTCATTATTCTTCAGCTATTATATTTGCGTGCAAAGGTACAAATAAGCGAGTAAAAAGCCAAAAGTTTTTGAGCTTTTTCGAGCGAGAGCACCTTCTTCGCTTACGAATTACTTCTTCTTTCGTGGTTTACGGATAGCCCATCCCTCTTCGCTAAAGTCCGGTATTTCACCCTTGAGCTTGATGCCGTCGGGGTTCAAAAATTGCATCCAGTCTTCCTTCTTATAGGATTTAGTAGCCTTTGGCTTTCTATTCTCTCTAGAAGGTCTAGAGGCTCTAGTTTCTCTAGATGATGTAGCGGGTTTGCCTCCCTCCTCTGCATCATTACAACGTACCTCACGCTTCTTGTACTGCTGGCCATTGACATATTTGATGACGCGTTCGGCATCCTCTTCAGGTACCTCGAAGTAAGACATGGTCTGCAGCAGGTCGATATGGCCCACAGCCACATGACCATGTACGTTCTTATTCAGGAATTGCATCAGTTCTCCAGGATAGAAGCCGTCCTTCTTGCCCAAGTTGATGAAAAGCTTGCGATAGCCTTCACTTGTAGGTGTCGCAGTCTTCTTGCCTCTGCCACCTTTTTCTTTACCTTTAGAGTCTTTACTCCCCTCGCCTTTTGGAGAGGGGATGGGGGTGAGGCTTGGTGCATCAGCATAATATGCAAGGAACTTACCAAACTCCAGGGACACGATTTTCTTGATGAGATCGTCCTTGTCGACATACTCGAAGTAACGATTAATGTCCTGCATAAACGGGGCTATCTGATCTTCGTCGACATCAGCCTTCACAATCTGGTCCATCACCTTATAGAGCTGCTTCTTGCAAATCTCTTCTGACGATGGAATGGTGCCTTCTTCGAACTTCTTGCCGATTTCCTTCTCGATATTACGAATCTTGAATTTCTCGCGCGAATGCACAATACTAATGGAAGTACCCTTCTTGCCTGCACGACCCGTACGACCAGAACGGTGGGTATAGTTCTCAATGTCGTCAGGCAGACCGTAGTTGATGACGTGTGTCAAATCGTCGACATCCAATCCGCGGGCAGCCACATCTGTAGCCACCAACAGTTGCACAGTATGCTGACGGAACTTCTGCATGGTCAAGTCACGCTGTTGCTGCGAGAGGTCACCATGCAACGACTCGGCATTATAGCCATCCTTGATGAGCTTGTCAGCCACCTCCTGCGTCTCTATCTTCGTACGACAGAAGATAATGGCGAAGATACGCGGATAGTAGTCCACCAGTCGCTTCAGTGCCAGATACTTATCCTTGGCATTGACCATATAGTAGATATGGTTCACGTGCTCGGCACCTTCGTTACGACTGCCTACGACAATCTCTTTGTAATCATGCAAATAGCCCTTGGCAATACGCTCAATCTCCTTACTCATAGTGGCAGAGAAGAGCAGCGTATTCCTGTCCTCGGGCACTCCCTCAAGAATGGCATCAATACTCTCCGAGAAGCCCATATTCAGCATTTCGTCAGCCTCGTCAAGTACCACGTTATGCACATCATCCAGTTTGGCAGCCCCACGATTCATCAAGTCGAGGAGTCGGCCAGGCGTCGCCACGACAACCTGTACACCCTTGCGCAGGGCACGAATCTGTTGTTCTATCGAGGCACCGCCATAGACTGCCTCAATATGGATGCCGTCCAAATACTTCGCAAAGTCGCGCATGTCGTCGGCTATCTGCAGACAGAGTTCACGCGTGGGAGCCAAGATAAGGGCAAGGGGCAATCCCCTCCCAATCACTCCCATCTGAGGGTGGGGCATCTCGGCTATCCTCTGCAAAACGGGAATACCAAATGCTGCTGTCTTGCCTGTTCCTGTCTGGGCCAGTGCAATGACATCATGTTTATTACCTAATAAATAAGGTATTACTTCCTCCTGTACGGGCATGGGCTGTACAAAACCCATCTCCTCGATGGCGCGGCGAATCCCTTCGCTAACACCAAGTTCTTCAAATGTCTTCAAATTCAATACTTTTTCTAATTCGGGTGCAAAGTTACAAAAAAAATTCGTAACTTTGCAAAAGTTATGAAGATATGTGTATTTTGCTCTGCCAACCAGCAGATTGACCCCGACTTCTTCCGAGAAACGGAAGCATTGGGTGTTTGGGCCGCCAAAAACGGCCATTCCATCGTGTATGGAGGTGTGAATTGCGGACTAATGGAGTGTGTGGCTAAGGCTGCTCATCAGGCTGGTGGACACACGATTGGTGTCATTCCACGGATTATCGAGAAGAACGGACGCATCTCCGATTATGTCGATGACAAGATTTTGTGCGATAACCTGAGTGAACGTAAGCAGCTGATGCAAGATGAGAGCGACGTGTTTATCGCCTTACCTGGAGGCATCGGCACCATCGACGAAGTATTTACCATTGCCGCTTCAGCTACCATTGGTTATCACCAGAAGCGCGTCATCCTATACAATATTAAAGGTTTCTGGAACGGACTGATAGCCATGTTAGATGACCTACAGACGCGTGGTGTTATCCGTCAGCAATGGCAGGACTGGATAGCTGTGGCCAACTCGTTGGAAGATATTGAGCGTCTGTTGGCCTAAAACTACGATTTCATCATAATACCTGTAAAGATACGACCAGAATTAATGCCAAGACGACGAGCCGAGAAGAAGGTGTCGTGTGCCTTGTAGGTACAGACGTCAGACACGCTGATATGTTCCGGTTTGACACCCATTGCCAACAGTTGTAATCTGTTGCAGGCTGGCAGGTCAATGTGCCATTTAGCCTCGCGCCGACTTATCTGTTCCATTGGGAAACCCGCCTGAGCAAAGGCCTCATATACCTCTTCGCCCACCTCAAAACTATCGAGACTGATGCCTGGGCCTATCTGTGCCACAACATCAATAGGATTAGTGCCATAAGTGGCTGTCATGGCTTTGATGGATTGTTCTACAATACGACTCACCGTACCACGCCAACCTGCATGGATGGCACAGACGGCGTGATGTACACCATCATACAGCAAAACGGGAATACAATCGGCTGTCGACACACCAATGCACACCCCTGTCCTATCGGTCATGATGGCATCAATGCCCTCTAAGCGTTGCTGGCGCTCTTTTTCAGCAAGACATAAAAAATCATCGTCAATCACTGCTACCTCCGTCAGATGAACTTGATGGGGCATTAGCAGATAGCGGTCGTCAATTTGTAACAATTGGCACAACGCCTGACGATTCTGTATAATGGCTTCAGCACTGTCTCCACAATAGCAGTTGATATTAAACTGGCCATAGTTACCTTCGCTATAACCACCTTGACGTGTCGTACTGAAGGCGACTACATCCTGACTGAAATCATAGAAATGAAGTACTGGTTTTACCATGTTCTTAATCTTTTTGCATGCAAAATTACAAAAAACTCTAAACTCTAAACCCTAAACTCTAAACTTTTTTGTATCTTTGCAGCAAATATACTATTATGGAAGAGATTCAGATTAGGATTGAACAACTGGTAGAGGCTTGTGGCGTGACTGGCGACAACGTCAACTTTTTAACCCATACCATTTTGGTAATCATAGCCTTTGCACTGGCTTTCCTGGCTGGTTGGCTATGCAGCAAACTGCTGATTCCTGTGGTTTTGAAAGTCACCAAGAAGACAGAAGCCCGCTGGGACGACGTGATGTTCAGCGAACGTGTGCTGAAGTCGGCATGTCGTATCGTGCCTGCCATCGTTATCTGGCAGTTGCTGCCTTGGACGTTTTTCGACTTCCCTACTGTTCGTGAGGTGTTGACGCGTCTGACGGGCATCTATATCACCATCATGTCTGCACGCACTCTCATCGTATTCAGCGACTCCATGAAGCAGTTGGAGTCTGATACGCAACGGTCTGCCCGTCAGCAATATATGCACTCGCTGTGTGGCGTGCTGAAGATTATCATCATCTTCATTGCTGTCATCGTGGTGGTAGCCATTATCATCGACAAGAATCCTGCCACGCTCTTTGCCGGACTGGGAGCAGCGTCAGCCATCCTGATGCTGGCCTTTCAAGACACCATCAAGGGACTGGTAGCAGGCATTCGTCTGACATCCAACGACATGCTGCATGTCGGCGACTGGATTACCGTAGCTTCGGCAGGTGCCAATGGTCGTGTAGAGGATATCACGCTGACAACGGTCAAGGTGCGCAACTTCGACAACACCATCGTAACGGTATCACCCCAAAACCTGGTTGACGGCTCGTTCCAGAACTGGATAGGCATGGAACAGAACGAGGGGCGCAAGCAGTCGCGCCGCATCTTCTTCGACTTCCGCTCAATCCATTTTGACGACGACGGTGTAGCCAATATCACCAAGTTCCGCACGCATCTGGAACAATGGCTGCGTGAGAATCCCAAGGTGATGGGTGACAAGAATCCGTTAGTACGACATGCCGAGGCATCTCAGGGTGGCTGTTGTATGGAACTCACCTTCTGGCTGCATGCACAAGCATGGAACGACTTCGAACACGACACTGCAGACATCATGGAATATGTTTTTGCTGCTGCCAATGAATATGGTCTGCGCATCTATCAGCAATTCCCTAATCAAGAAGATTAAAACTTAAAATTTGAATATTATGAACAGAAAACTATTCTTTACAGCATGGCTGCTCGCAATGGCAGCAACGGGTTGGGCACAAGGCCCCAACGATTCAGGTACATACTATCAGGCTGCCGATGGTAAGAAGGGAGCAGCACTGAAAACAGCATTGTGTGGCGTCATTTACAACCGTAACGAAGGTGGTGATCTCAATACTGCCTATAAAGCCCTTTGGACCCACTTCCGCACTACTGATGCAAAACCTAATGGCAAGGTGTGGGACATGTACTCTAACAAGGTTGAGTTTGAATTTGGTACCAATCAAGATTCTGGCAGTGGCAACCAAGAGGGGCAATACTACAATCGTGAGCACTCGATGCCCAACAGCTGGTTTGGAGGCAAGGTCATGCCTATGTATACCGACCTGCACCACATGTATCCCACAGACAAAGTTGTGAACAATAAACGTGGCAACAACCCCTTTGGTGAGACTGCTAATCCAAGTTGGAAATCGGCTAACGACTTCAGCAAGTTAGGCCCATGTACTTTTGAAGGCTATACAGGTACCGTCTTTGAACCCAACGATGAGTACAAGGGTGATTTTGCACGTACCTATTTCTATATGGTGACCTGCTATGAAGAACAGATACCAACCTGGTATACCAGTTTCTCAGAGTCTCAGCCTACGCTCGACGGCAACAAGTATCCTGGCTTGAGCGAATGGCAGTTGAAGATGCTGATGAAATGGGCTAAAAACGATCCTGTCAGCGAGAAAGAGATTAATCGCAACAACGCCGTCTATGGCATTCAGAATAATCGCAACCCGTTTATCGACTATCCTGGCCTAGAGGAATACATCTGGGGCGACAAGAAAGACGTAGCCTTCAGCTATGATAACTATGCAACAAGTATTCAGGACATCTTGACCACTGGTTTGCAGAAGGGTAAACAATCAGATACCACTATCTTTGGTCCTAATGGTCAGCTGCGTCGTACATATCAGCGCGGTTTGAATATCATCAAACAGAAAAACCATCGTGCACGCAAGGTAATCCGTCGATGAAACGAGCGTTTTTACTGTTGTCCGTATTCTATGCAGCCCTCTCAATGGGGGCTGTAAAGTTATTACCCCAATGGGGCGACACGTTCTGGCGCGACTCCATTCCAGAGACGATGCGTCAAAGCTATATCGCTTTTGGCGAACATTATCTGAAAAAAGACTGGAGCAGTCTGCCTGTTAGCGTCTTTGCGGAGTATAAGAAGACGGGTAACCGCACGCATTACGAGACACTGTTGTTTGAAAAGCGCCGCCAGTTGGCAGCACTCGTGATGGCTGAACTGATAGAGGGTCAACATCGCTTCATGCCCGATATCATCAACGGAATACAGAGTACGCTAGAAGAGACCTGGTGGGGACTGCCAGCCCACTACAAGACGGAAGTGCCTCGAACGGAAGACCAAACCGTCGACCTGTTCAATGCAGAGACAGCAGCACTCGTAGCCTACACACGATACGTATTATCCGATGAAATCGGACGTTTTTCTGCCTTACTAATCCAACGCATTGATCAGGAAGTCAGTCGCCGTATACTGCAGCCCGCCTTAAAAACCAATTACTGGTGGAAGACTGCAGGCATGAATTGGAATCCATGGATATGCTCAAACTGGCTGGCCTGCGTCCTGTTCTGTGAACATGACGACCAGCGTCGCCAAGCAGCACTCGACCAAATAGAAAAGGCCTGCGAAGCCTTTATGGCAGCCTATCCTGCTGATGGTGGCTGCGATGAAGGACCACACTATTGGGATCGTGCAGCTGCCTCACTTTTCGAAACCTTGTATTTGTTGCATGCCATTCCCCAACACCAAACACCTATCATCCACGACTCCAAGTTCCTCGCCATGGAATCGTATATTTATAAGATGTATATAGGCAATGGTTATGCTGTTAACTTTGCCGATGCACACGGCAACCGCGCCATGCTTAACATCAATATCGGCTATCCTTTTGGACTGATGACAGGCGACAAGACCATGTGTCAATACGCAGCATGGGTGGGGCAACAAGAAGACGTCGTGCATCAGGCTGCGCAACTCTATAACAAGAGTGGTAACTGGCCTTCGCTGGGACGTGAACTCATCTTCCTCAAACATATCCAAGCTTTTTTACGTGAAGAGCCTCGTGAACCACGGCTCAACGAGGTTTGGTTACCCGACTTGCAGATTATGACAACCCGTGAGCCTTTTGTAGCCATGAAAGGTGGCCATAACGGCGAGAGTCATAACCACAACGATGTCGGCTCCTTTATTGTCTATCCAGATGGCAACCCCCTCTTCATCGACCCTGGTGTAGGTGAATATACGTCGAAGACTTTTTCTGGGCAGCGTTACGACATCTGGACCATGCAGTCCGACTATCACAATCTGCCACGCATCAATGGTTACAGTCAGCATGACGGCAAGCAATATAAGGCACATGTCGTCAGTCATAAGTCTGGCCAGCTGACGCTTGATATCAGCGGCGCCTATCCTGCTGAAGCCCAGATACAACAATGGCTGCGTACCGTTAAAGTGCAAAAAGGCAAACGCGTAGAAATAACAGAAGACTTTGCCCTAAAGGCCTATCAAGCTCCCACCCAACTGATGCTGATTACCCCCATAGAGCCTCAACTTACTAAGGCTGGCATCATGACGCTGGGTAGCCATACCATTAACTATAATGCCAAACAACTCACACCTGAGGTAGAAGACCTGACCCCTCTTCTTGACACTACTCTCCGTCAAATGTGGGGCACGCATCTCTACCGCATCAAGATGACACTTTGCTCTCACAACCTGAAGCAACGCATCCGATATGTTATTGAATAAGAGAATATCGAACGGGCTGCCTCCGTCTCATCGGATTGGCAGCCCGTTCACCGTTAGTATGTTATGAAAAATTTGAGAGAAATCGACCGCTTCCATTATCATTAGTCTGGGTCGAGTTTGGGGTAAATGGCTTCACAGCTGAAACCCCTGTGTTTTACTAAACATGATGTTAATATAGAGAAAGCATAGAAAAATCTAATCCTTAGGCTGACCAGCCTGCATCACGGCAATACTGTCGGATGCTGCTACACTGATGTTTTCAGCCTGTACAGGGATGACATTCATCGTGTCAGCCTGCTGGATGGCGGCATAATCTTCAGGCGTATTCCAAGTGCTATCCCAAGGAGCCTGCAGGGCACCACCCAAGGTAAGGATGATAGCAACAACAGCAGCAGCCTTGAAAAGTGGCATCAGGCGCTGAGTGAGTGACACCTCGCGAACCTTAACGACCTGCTCACTACCAATGGCCTGCATGATGCGTGCATCAAAGTCATCGTCCAACGTCTCACCGACAGCCTCGTCGATGAACAGGGGGCGCAGATGCTCCATCTCAGCCGGAATATCCTTCTGGCTAAAGAAGGTGCGCAGGATGCTTTCCTCCTCAAGAGAGGTTTCAGCGTTCCAATAGCGCTCCATGAGTTGTTCAATGTACTTGTAATCCATACCTAATTTTTGTTGTCTCTATATCGAAGACGTTTGTAAAACAAGAAAGTTACAGGAAAATGAAAAAAAATTCTCATTTTCTCGTTTTTCTATTTCTCAATCTTCAAATATTGTTCCCTAACAGCCTGACGGGCACGGAAAATGTTAACCTTCACTTGCTGTTCGGTAATGTCGAGAATAGTGGCAATATCACGATAGCTCTTACCCTCTATGTCACGCAACTGCATACAGGTACGCAGACGCTCAGGCAGTTCGCTAATCAGTTGACGTACCATCTGGGTACGTTCATTTTGGATAGTCACCTGCTCAGGATTGGAGCTATGACTATGGTCAGTAGGTTCAATATCGTCTCCCAGGCTCTGCACCTGATTATCCATACGGCGCAACTTGTCGAGTGCCAAATTACGGCAGATGGTTAGACAAAAGGCTTCTATCGATTCCAACTGTGCCCATTGTTCACGTCGGTTCCAGACTTTAATCATCGTTTCCTGTACGACGTCCTCGGCCTCCTCGCGATTCTGTGTGATGCGAAGGGCCATGCGGAAGAGTTCATTCTTCAGCGGCAGGATATCGGATTGGAAACTGATGGTCTTCATCTTCTATTTCGTTATGACGATATTTCGAAATGTCGACTTTATTCTATCACCGTGCCATGCTGTCCATCAATAGCCGTTGCCAACGTGATAATCACACGACTGACGCCGGCCTCAACAGCAGCCAGTGAATTCTCTATCTTCGGCAGCATACCACCAGAGATGGTGCCATCAGCCTTATACTTATTAAATAATGTACGCGTGATAGTTGGGATAACGCTTTCATCATCGTCAGGATTCGACAGCACACCTTTCTTCTCGAACGAGAAAATCAACGTCACGTCGTATATCGTAGCAAGAGCCTTGGCAGTCTCTGAGGCGATAGTGTCGGCATTGGTGTTCAGGATATGTCCCTCGCCATCGTGAGTCAGTGGTGCCATCACGGGTGTGATGCCGGCCTCAATAAGCCGACTCAGCATGTTACCATCGGCAGCATCCACGTCGCCTACCCAGCCGTAGTCAATGCCGTCCTTCAAGGGGCGTTTGTGACTACAAATGGCATTGGCGTCGGCACCCGTCAGTCCAAGGGCATTGACACCATTGGCTTGCAGGCGAGCCACCAGATTTTTGTTGACCAGTCCACCATACACCATCGTCACCACCTCCAGCATATCGCTATCGGTAATACGACGACCATTTACCATCTGCGTCTCAATACCCAGACGTTCCGCCATCTTCGTAGCCTTACGGCCACCACCGTGCACCAATACTTTACGACCCTCAATGGCAGAGAAGTCGCGTAACAACTGAGAGAGCTGTAGTTCGTCCTCGACCACAGCTCCTCCAACCTTTACTATCGTTAGTTTTTCTTTCATACCTTTATTCAAGATAAGTATATCCATAGAGCCCTGAGCGGTAGTTGGAGAGGAATTCCTTACCCTCTTCCAAGGTAATCTTACCTTGCTTGACGCTCTTAGCCACCCAAATTTCCAACTGGCGAACCAGTTTCTTGGGATTATACTGCACATATTCCAGCACTTCTTCAACCGTCTCTCCATCGAATATCTGATCGATATGATACTGACCATCCTTCACAGAGATATGGACTGCAGTGGTGTCGCCAAACAGGTTGTGCATATCGCCTAATATCTCCTGATAGGCACCTACCAGGAATACACCCAGATAGTAGTTCTCGTTCTTTTTCAACGTGTGAACGGGCAATGAGTGGGAGTTATGACGATTGGTAGCGAAGTTTGCTATCTTACCATCCGAGTCACAGGTAATGTCTTGAATGGTGGCATTACGAGTAGGACGCTCATTGAGTCGCTGGATGGGCATAATCGGGAATATCTGGTCGATAGCCCAAGAGTCGGGCAACGACTGGAACAGCGAGAAGTTGCAGAAGTACTTATCTGCCAACAGTTTGTCGATGTTCATCAGTTCCTCAGGCACATGCTTCAGGTTCTTTGACAAGGCATGAATCTCGTGACAGACACTCCAATACATAGCCTCGATTTCAGCACGTGTCTTCAAGTCGACAATACCATGAGCAAACAAGTCGAGCACCTCTTCACGTATCTGCTCGGCATCGTGCCAGTCTTCCAACACATTACGAGGCGACAGGTTATCCCATATCTCATAGAGATCCTTAACCAGCTGATGTGAGTTCTCGTCTGGTTCGAATTCCTCTGGCATCTCGGGCAACGAAGCCGTTTCCAGCACATCAATTACCAAGACGGAATGATGGGCAGCCAGCGAACGACCACTTTCCGTAATCAGGTTGGGATGGGGAATCTCGTTACGATTGGCAGCATCTACGAAGGTATAGATACAGTCGTTGACATATTCTTGAATAGAATAGTTGACACTACTCTCACTCGAAGGAGAACGTGTGCCGTCGTAGTCAACACCCAGTCCACCACCACAATCCACGAAGTCGACATTATAACCCATCTTATGCAGCTGCACATAGAACTGAGAAGCCTCGCGCAGAGCCGTCTGGATGCGACGAATCTTCGTAATCTGACTACCGATATGGAAATGAATCAGGCGCAGGCAGTCGCGCATGTCCTTCTTATCCAACATGTCCAATGCTTCCAACAACTCGGCACTGGTCAGTCCGAACTTCGAGGCATCGCCACCACTCTCTTCCCATTTGCCACTACCACTGGAAGCCAACTTGATACGGATACCGATATTGGGCTTGACACCCAACTTCTTAGCTTCCTTGGCAATGATTTCCAGTTCGTTCAGCTTCTCCACAACAATGAAGATGCGCTTACCCATCTTCTGTGCCAACAAGGCCAGCTCGATATACGACTGGTCCTTATAGCCATTACAGATGATGATGGAATCACTCTGGCACTGTACGGCAATCACAGCATGCAACTCAGGTTTAGAACCGGCCTCAATACCCAGATTGAACTTGCGTCCGTGCGAGATAATCTCCTCGACCACGGGCTGCATTTGGTTGACCTTAATCGGGAACACTACATAGTTCTCTGCCTTATAATCATACTCCTCAGCGGCCTTCTTAAAGCAGCTCCACGTCTTCTCGATACGATTGTCGAGAATATCGGGGAAACGTAGTAGCACAGGCGACTGTACATCACGCAGTGCCAACTCATCCATCACGTCACGGATATCAATCTGCGTATTGTCCTTGCAGGGCGTCACGTAGACGTTTCCTTGTTCGTTGATGCCAAAGTAGCTGGTACCCCAGCCGTTAATGTTGTAGAGCTCCTTGGAGTCATCGATGGTCCATTTCTTCATTGTAATAGGAGTTATAGGATTTAAAGAAGTTATAGAAGTTATATGGATAACATTGCGCGCAGGGATGCTACGCTGCCTTGGATTTTATCGTATTCGTCAAGCACGTTGACATCTAATATATGACGAGCTTTCTCATAGAATAGAGAGCGTTCCTTCAGATGTTCCGTTATATAGGCTATCAGCTCCTCAGAACTCTTTCCCTTCAGCAACGGACGCTCAATCTTAGCCATCAGTAAATGTTTGTAAAGCGTCTCAGGGGTTGCTTTCAGATAGACCACATCCCCCTGCTGGTTTAAATAGTCCATATTGTCGAAGAAGCAGGGGGTGCCACCGCCACAGCTGATGATGACATCCTCGAACTCAGCCACTTCGTGCAACATGTTATATTCTATCTTTCGAAAGCCTTCCTCGCCACGTTCGGCAAAGATTTGCGACACTGATTTGCGCATACGGCTCTCAATATACCAGTCGAGGTCGTAGAACATCATGCCCGTCTCCTTGGAGAGAGCCTTACCCACGGTGGTCTTACCTGAGCCCATGTAACCTACAAGGATGATGCGCCTCATTTCTTCTGCTTTTCGATGATGGCCATACACTCGTCGTAGGTCAGGTCGGCAGCCTTAGCCTGCTGTGACTTTAGCAGACGATAGTTCTTGCCGTCGTATGCCAGATAGGGACCATAACGACCATTCAGCACCTCCAGCTTCGAATCCTCTTCGAATGTCTTCATGTGCTTCTGACTTTCCTGCAGGCGCTTCTCCAGAATCAGACGGATAGACTCGTTGAGCGTAATTGTCATAGGATCGGCATCCTTAGGCATTGAGGTATATTTCTTCTGATGCAGGATGTAGGGACCAAAACGGCCTGCGCCAATCACGACCGCTGAACCTTCAAAATCGCCCAGTGTACGAGGCAGCTTAAAGAGTTCCAGTGCCTCATCGAGGGTAATGGTCTCCATGCTCTTGTCAGCAGGCATCTGGGCAAACTGGGGTTTTTCAACATCCTCAGCAGTACCAATCTGCACGACAGGTCCGAAACGGCCAATCTTGACATATACAGGCTTGCCTGTCTTGGGATCCTTACCCAACAGACGCTCACCAGCCTTACGTTCCTGACGATCGTTCATCGTATTCTCCACCGTAGGTTCAAAGTCACGATAGAAGGTCTTCATCATCTGAGTCCACTGCTCATCGCCCTCAGCAATCTTATCGAAATCCTGCTCGACTTTGGCAGTAAAGTTATAGTCCATAATCTCCGTGAAGTGCTTCATCAGGAAATCGTTTACGACTACACCGATGTCGGTAGGCAGCAGTTTGCCCTTGTCAGAGCCAACCATCTCCTTACGTTCCTTTTGGGTAATGACCTTACCCTTCAGGATGTCTACCGTATAGCTGCGCTCCTCGCCTTTCTGGTCGCCCTTATGAACATATTCACGCTGTTGGATGGTAGAGATGGTGGGAGCGTAGGTTGACGGACGACCGATACCCAGTTCCTCAAGTTTGTGAACCAGCGAAGCTTCCGTATAACGCTGAGGAGCCTGGCTGAAACGCTCGGTAGCCTGAATCTCACGACGTGTCAGTTCCATACCTTTCTTCAATGGGGGCAGCAAGTGGCTTTCCTCCTCCTGTTGGTCTTCGTCATCATAACTCTCACGATAAACCTTGATGAAACCATCGAACTTCACAACCTCGCCTTGAGCCACGAACTGCTCTTCAGCACCACTGATGGAAATATTCACGGTGGTACGCTCCATGACGGCATCAGCCATCTGACTGGCAACGGTACGCTTCCAAATCAGCTCATAGAGTTTGCGCTCCTGGGCAGTTCCTTCAATGGTCTGCTTGTCCATATAGGTAGGACGGATGGCTTCGTGAGCCTCCTGGGCACCTTTTGAACTAGTATGATATTTGCGAACCTTTGAGTATTCTTCGCCATAGAGCTTGTTGATTTCCTCCTTGGCAGCATTGATACACAGACTTGAAAGGTTCACAGAGTCAGTACGCATATAGGTAATTTGTCCGTGCTCGTACAAGTGCTGAGCCACCATCATGGTCTGCGACACCGTAAAGCCCAACTTACGGGCGGCCTCCTGCTGTAAAGTGGAAGTAGTGAAAGGAGGCGCTGGCGTACGCTTCATGGGTTTCTTGCTGACGCTGTCAACTGTATATTTGGCATCTATGCACTTCTTCAAGAACTGCTCCACCTCTTCATGGGTCTTCAGGCGCTGCGCCAAAGTCGCTCTGACCTCTGTCTGAGAACCATCAGCATTGGTAATGGCAAAAATACCCGTCACGCTATAGAACGGCTCACTCTGGAACGACTGTATTTCACGTTCACGCTCGACTATCAGGCGAACGGCCACGCTCTGTACACGACCAGCAGAGAGAGCGGGCTTTACCTTGCGCCACAAAACGGGTGACAACTTAAAGCCTACCAAACGGTCGAGCACACGACGAGCCTGCTGGGCATTGACCAGATTCATATCCAGATGACGGGGATGCTCGATAGCTTCAAGGATGGCGGGTTTGGTAATTTCGTGGAACACGATACGGTTGGTCTTTTTCTCGTCCAATCCCAACACCTCACACAGATGCCATGAGATGGCTTCTCCCTCACGGTCCTCATCGGATGCGAGCCATACCTTGTCGGCTTTCTCAGCATTCTGCTTCAGTTCCTTTACCAACTTCATCTTCTCCTCAGGAATCTCATATTCCGGTTGAAGTGTGTCGGTATCGATACTCATCTCCTTCTTCTTTAAGTCGCGAATATGACCATAGCTCGACATGACCTTATAGTCTTTGCCAAGAAACTTTTCGATGGTCTTTGCCTTTGCAGGCGACTCTACAATCACTAAATTCTTTTGCATATTATATATCGTTTCTTTTTACTTCCACTCTAACGAAAAGAAGACTCAAGTCGACTTTCGGGCTGCAAAAGTATGCAAAAGTTTTGGTTACACCTTATATATATAGTGGATTTTTTGTTTTCTTAACGTTTAAACATATAATTAATGGTGTTTTTATTCGTACCTTTGCAGATATTCTAATAAAATAAATATGAAGAAATTACTGACTACTGCCCTACTGGCAACGTTGACAATGACAACAATGAATGGACAAATTAAACTGAAGGCCGACAATATCGATGATGTGATAAAGGCCATGACCCTGGAAGAGAAGGCAAAGCTTCTCGTGGGAGGTGCTAACAACTTCTTTAATGCTGGCGCAGTAGTCGGTGGCGAGGCCGATTTGGTTGCAGGTGCTGCTGGTACCTCTCCTGCTATTCCCCGTTTGGGAATTCCTGCTACCGTACTGACGGACGGCCCTGCCGGTGTTCGTATCGACCCGACTCGCAAAGGTACTGACAAAACCTATTATGCTACTGCTTTCCCCATTGGTTCCTGTCTGGCTTCCACTTGGAACACAGAACTGGTTGGTAAAGTCGGTCAGGCTATTGGCAATGAGACCAAGGAATACCGTTGCGACGTCATTCTGGGTCCTGGCATGAACCTGCATCGCAACCCCCTCTGTGGTCGTAACTTCGAATACTACTCTGAGGACCCCCTGCTGACGGGTAAGATTGCTGCTGCATATATTCAAGGGGTGCAGCAGGAAGGTGTTGGCGTATCTGCCAAGCACTTTGCCGTCAACTCACAAGAAACCGATCGTACCAGTGTCGATGAACGTGTCAGCCAGCGTGCAGCACGTGAGATATACCTGCGTGGTTTCGAGATTGCCGTCCGCGAGAGTGACCCTTGGACCATTATGGCTTCGTACAACAAGATCAATGGCCAGTTCTCGATGGGCAACCACGACCTGCTGACCAAGATACTGCGCGACGACTGGGGCTTTAAGGGTATCGTGATGACTGACTGGATTGGCATTCGCGATGGTCTGCCAACAATTACTGAGGTACAGGCTGGTAACGACCTCATGGAGCCAGGTCAACCCGCTCAGGTTCAAGAGATTATTGCTGGTGTAAAGAATGGCAAACTCAGCATAGCCGATGTTGATCGCAACGTACGCCGTATGCTGGAATACATTGTCAAGACACCCAGTTTCCGTCAGTATCCCGCTTCTAACAATCCTGACTTCAAGGCCCATGCAGCCATTACCCGCCAGAGTGCTGCCGAGGGTATCGTCCTGCTGAAGAACAATGGTGCCCTGCCTTTCCGCACTGAAGGTAATCATAATTCTCAATTCTCAACTCTCAATTCTCAATTAATCAAGACCGTTGCCCTGTTTGGCGAGAACTCTTACGACTTCCTTAGCGGTGGTACGGGTTCTGGTTGTGTTCATCCACCCTATGTAGTCGACATGCTCGAAGGTCTGAAGAATGCTGGTATCAAATCGTCTGAAACGCTTACCGATATCTATCGTAAGTATATTGACTATGCAAAAGTGAAATTCCAAGCAGAGCGTCATCCTGCCAAGTGGTTCCAGACAGAGATGATGGGACAGCAGAAGTATCCTGAAATCGGTATTTCTCCTATCGCTATCGACAAGGAGGT
>JAFVHO010000143.1 GCA_017474485.1 Prevotella sp. | reverse complement strand
TGCCTCCTGACGTTCTACATCATAGCCTGTGCGTCCATGAGGAATGTCACCCATCTGTGCGAAATTGAAGGGGCCGTAAGGATTGTCGGAAATGCTATACTTGAAACCACGATCGGGCGAGAGTAACATATTCTGCGGGTCTGCCACACGAGTGCCGTCAACGATGAAACAATATTTGAAGGTCTCTGTCACGAAATCGGTCATGGTCACTGACCATACACCGTCAGCGTCCTTGGTCATTGCCAGATTCTCAGGCAGGATTTCACATTCAAGTTCTACCTTCTGGGCATCAGGTGCCTTCATACGGAAGATGATGCTGTCCTGAGAATACTCAGGCGACAGGATAGCTCTGGGGAAGAGACGAGCCATCACACCGGGTGTAAACTGCTGTTCCTGACCAGTCTTGGCGGGAGCGGGCTTTCCTTCCTTCATAGCAGCCTCAGCAGCCTTCTTATTGAACAACAGAGGCAAGGTCTTCGAGAGGAAGTATTTGGCATTCATCCATGTGTGACCAAACTTGTCGGTAGTGAACTCCTTGATGCTACGGATGCCTTTCTGGTCGAGGAACTCCATATAGTCACGGGCATTGCCATACAGGAAATCGTCAGTACCTACGCCAAGCCAGAACAGGTGAATCTTCTTATTCGTATCATCGGCATTGTCGTAAACATTGGGGATGTCAGTCGAAGTGAAAGAACTGTACGAACAAAGGTACGAGAACTTGTCGAGATTCGAGAGACCATTGAACAGTGCCTGATTGCCACCACGTGAGAAGCCACCAATAGCACGGCTGTCGCGGTCGTTACGCGTACGGTAGTTCTTCTCGATGTACGGCATCAAGTCTTCAATCAGGTCCTTGCTGAATACATCGCCTCCAAAACGTGTCTGGGGCTGTCCAGAAGCATTATCTGCCTTCATAGGCTTCAGCTTAGACGGATTACCGTAAGGCAACACGACAATCATCTCCTTGGCAGCCTTGTCAGCCAGCAGATTATCCATAATGTAGTTTACGCGTCCCACCTTATAGTATACCTCCTCTGTATCTGTCGTACCACTGATGAGGTAGAACACGGGATATTTCTTCTGGTAATCCTGCATATAGGTGGGTGGCAGATAGACAATGGCCTGATTGGTTGCACCCAGGCTCTTGGAATAATAGTGCACATACTCCAGACGTCCATGAGGCACATCCTTAATATCATGGGGCAACGTGCCACCACCAGGAATCTCCAGCAGGCTGTTCTTGAAGCCCTCGTTGGGGAAATACTGTGGGTTCTCAGGGTCCATGACACTCACACCGTCGACGATGAAGCAGTAAGGATACATGTCTTTCGCAACGGGACCAAGTGTCACCGTCCATGTACCATCAGCCTGGCGTGTCATCTCCTTCTGGCCTGCAAACTGCACGTCGACCTTCACTTGCTTGGCCGTCTCATTCTTGTAAGTAAACGTTACCTTGCCATCCTGATGGCAGGTAATCGACGAAGCTAACTGCGGTTGTTGAGCCCAACCGTAGGTCACGATGCCAAGCATCAAGAGGATGAATAGTTTTTTAGTTCTCATAATTGATAAAGTTGATTAAGTTAATAAAGATTATATGTGTTCTATACAATCGGCCAGCGACTCCTCCCAATATGGAATGTCAATGCCGTAGGTCTGTTTTATCTTGGTCTTGTCGAGTACTGAGTAATGCGGACGGGCTGCTGGTGTAGGATATTCCGCCGTATGCAACGGACGGACACGACACGTAGTGATGCCTGCCAATCGGTGGATGACTTTCGTGAAGTCGTACCACGACGTGACACCCTCGTTCGAGAAATGGTAGATGCCAGGACGGATGCCTTGATTGACAGCCGTCATGATGACACGTGCCAAATCGCGGGCATAGGTCGGTGTACCAATCTGGTCGAAGATGACCCCTAACTCAGGTTTTTCGTTGCCTAAACGTATCATGGTCTTCACGAAATTGTTGCCAAACGTAGAATATAACCATGCGGTACGGATAATCATCGAACGCTCACAAAGTTTCTGGACGTTGATCTCGCCCACGAGTTTCGTACGACCATATACGGAGTTAGGACATGTATCGTCATCCTCCACGTAGGGGGTATGCTTGGTACCATCGAACACATAGTCGGTAGATATCTGTATCATCCAGCCTCCACGACGTCCAACAGCATGAGCCAGATAAGCCGGAGCCTCAGCATTCAACAGTTGGCAGAGGGTTTCATTTTCCTCGGCCTTGTCGACTGCCGTATACGCAGCACAGTTGACAATACCGTCAATGGCTTTCTCGTCAACAAAACGCTCTATAGCCTGCTGGTCGGTAATATCCAACTCAGCTACATCCGTATTATAATAGGTATGCTGAGGATTCTCTTTCTCCAGCAATTGCATCTCGTTGCCCAGTTGGCCATTGCAGCCCGTAATCAGTATATTCATCGAAGATATTTTACAATTTGACGATTTACAATTAACTATTTATTCGAATTCAAGGGGTTCTTCCTTATCCTTTTTATAATAGTCAGAGAGCATGCCAATGAATGTCGTAATCTCCTTGATGGCATGATCGGTGTTGGTGGTAATCTCCTTCTTCTGCAAGCGCAACATCATCACACCGTAAAGCGAGTTGAAGCATGTCTCCACCTCGTTCTCATCCTTGTCGGCACCACGATTACGCAACTCGACGATATACGGCAGTACCTTATAGTACTCCGCATTGTAGAACGGGAATTTCGGCGACGACAGCAGTTGAGCGTGCAACTCCTGCAGTTGTTGCATCACCACCTTATTGATTTGCAGATGTCCCTGTTCACGACAGCCCTCTTGATTCATCATACGAATCAGGTTACCATACCAGTCGGTTAATTCCTCCTTCTGCTCCTCGTCGTACTCAAAACGCTCAATATACTCTTTGCGAATTCTCGACAACGAACAGTCAAAGGCACGGATGATATTCTCGACCTGCCACATATACAGTAGGTACTCTGCTATATTGCTCTTACGTAATTCTTGTGCTATAAACATCTTTTTATCCTTTTACTATTTACCTTTAAAAGAATCTGAAAAGGTTAGTCACTGTTCCAAACAGCGAAATACTCGCAAACAGCGTTACCACAGCACCAATTACCTGATTGATGATACGAATGCCGCGATTATCGAAGATGGTACGTACCTTGTCTATCAGCCACGATAGTCCATACCACCAAAGCAGTGCACCGCCCACAATACTGGCAAAGCCCACAAACATCTCGAACGGATGGTCAGGAATGACGAAGGCAAACTGCGCAAACAAAGCCATAAACAGGAAGATGATGAGCGGATTCGAGAACGTTACCAGGAATGCCGTCCATGCATTATACCATAACGTACCTTTCTGCTGGCCTGACTGGTGCATATTCCTTGTGGGGTCACTGCGCCACGTAAAGATGCCGAATACTAACAACAGTATTGAACCGACAATCTGTAGATAGAACTTGTTTTGGTCGTTGTTGATGAAGTCCATCACAAAGGCCATACCAAAACCCGTGACCCCTGCATAAATGATGTCGCTGGCGGCAGCACCCAGTCCTGTTGCAAAACCGAAGCCACGTCCTTTGTTCAGCGTACGCTGTACACAAAGGATACCCACAGGTCCCATCGGTGCCGATGCTATCATGCCTATCAGCATGCCTTTAAACACCAAATCTACTATATTAATATGTATAGGAAATACCATATCGAGTGCAAAGTTACAAAAAAAAGTGAAAAGTGAAAAGTGAAAAGTAAAAAAAATGCTACCACAACAAAAATTATTTTTAATTTCTAATACCTAATTCCTAATTTATTTGTACCTTTGTACGCAGAAATATCAAATTAAAGACTTTAAAACAGCATGAATGAGCAACAAGGATTAAAGCCGTATGTTATCGGCTTAGACTTAGGAGGTACTAACTCAGTATTCGGCATCGTCGATGCACGCGGCGATATTAAGGCTACTACAGCCATCAAAACTGGCGGTTTCACTAAAGCTGACGATTACGTCAATGCAGCCGTCGAAGCACTACAACCGATCATTGAACAGGTTGGCGGTATTGAAAAGATTAAAGCAATGGGTATTGGTGCGCCCAACGCCAACTACTTCAACGGCACCATCGAATTTGCTCCCAACCTGCCTTGGGCCCACGACGGCGTCGTGCCCCTTGCCAAGATGTTCAGCGAGAAACTTGGTGGTATTCCAGTGGCTATGACCAACGATGCCAATGCTGCCGCCTTGGGCGAAATGGTCTATGGTGTGGCACGCGGTATGAAGAACTTCATCGTCATTACATTAGGTACGGGTGTTGGTTCTGGTATCGTCGTCAACGGACAACTGCTCTACGGTCACGACGGTTTTGCGGGTGAACTTGGCCACGTCACGATGGTTCGTGGTGAAGAGGGACGTCTTTGCGGTTGCGGACGTACCGGCTGTCTTGAAACTTACTGCTCGGCAACAGGTGTTGCACGCACAGCCCGTGAACTACTTAGTAAAACCAATCGTCCATCCATCCTTCGCGAGATGAATCCAGACGACATCACTTCACTCGACGTATCTATCGCTGCCAGTAAGGGCGACGAACTGGCCAAGGAGATCTATGCCTTCACTGGTAAGATGTTAGGTGAGGCGTGTGCCGACTTTACCGCATTCTCTTCTCCCGAGGCGTTCATCTTCTTTGGTGGCATGGTAAAGGCTGGCGACCTGATTATGAATCCTATCAAGGAAGCCTACAACGAGCATGTCATGAATATATTCCGTGGCAAGGCGCAGTTCTTGGTTAGTGGTCTCGACGGTGCTTCGGCAGCTGTGCTTGGAGCTTCTGCCATCGGTTGGGAAATATGAAGATGTGAGATGGAAGAAGTAAGAGGTAAGAAATAAGATGTAAGAAAAAGAGGTTGGTGCAGGACGCTACCAACCTCACTTTTAAAAATATGATAAGGCACGTGGCAATGGCTACGTCAAGCTTATCGGGGGCAAATTTAGAGAATATTTACATAAAAAGCAAATTTTCCGACAACTTTTTTCGGTTTTTTGCCCATTTCTTTGTATCTTTGCCGCCAAATTTACTAAAACAGACAAAATGAAAAGATTAATTCAGACCATGATGTTCGTCATGCTGGTGGTTGTTGGTGCCCATGCCAAAGGCTGGGATCAGCAGCAGTACAAGCAGATAGAACAGAGCATCCGCATGCCACAGTTTGCGGACAAAGACTACGTGATTACCAAGTTTGGCGCAAAGGCTACCAACACAGCCGCAAAGAATCAGAAGGCCATCCAGAAAGCCATCGACAAATGTTCACAAAAGGGTGGCGGTTGTGTCATCGTTCCCTCAGGACAGCGTTTCCTGACCGCAGCCATCCAACTGAAGTCAGGCGTTAACCTCGTCATTGACGAAGGTGCCGTCCTTGAGTTTGCTTTCGAACCTGAGCTCTACCCCATCGTGCCTACGCGTTGGGAGGGATTGGACTGTTGGAATCTCTCTCCACTGATTTATGCCTATCAGGCTAAGGATATCGCCATAACTGGTAAGGGTACCATTGACGGCGGTGGAAGCAACGAGACATGGTGGCCCTGGTGTGGCAGCAAGAAGTTTGGCATGAAGGAAGGCGGCATTGCCCAGAATATGGGTGCCCGTGCCCGTCTGTTGAAATATGCTGAGGACGGTGTGCCTATGGATGAGCGTAAGTTCGGCCCCAAAGATGGTCTGCGTCCCCAGATGATTAACCTGAACCAGTGCGACGGTATTCTGATTGAAGATATTACCCTGTTGCGTTCGCCGTTCTGGGTCATTCATCCCCTGTTGTCAACAGATATTACTGTACGTGGCGTACATATCAACAATAATGGTCCTAACGGTGACGGCTGCGACCCTGAGTCATGTGACCGCGTTCTCATTGAGAACTGTTATTTCAATACTGGCGACGACTGTATCGCCATCAAGAGCGGACGTAACAACGACGGCCGTGAGGGTGGTCAGGGCAAGTTTGCCGGACGTCCATCGAAGAACATCATCATTCGTGACTGTAAATTCAATAATGGTCATGGCGGTGTAGTCATCGGCTCTGAAATCAGCAGTGGTTGTCAGAATGTCTATGCTGAGAACTGTCAGATGGATTCGCCCAGTCTTGACCGCGTACTGCGTATTAAGACCAATAGTTGCCGTGGCGGTATCATCGAGAATATCAACATGCGTAACGTTACCGTTGGTCAGTGTGGCGAGGCAGTCCTCAAGCTCAACACCGACTATGAGCCACGAGAGGTTTGTTGTCGTGGATTCTATCCCACCATCCGCAACGTAACGATGGAGAACGTCACCTGCCAGAAGTCGAAATACGGTGTGATGATTGTTGGATATCAGGACCCGAAGCTGGCCTACACCATCAACAACATCACCGTTAAGAACTGTCGGTTCAATGGTGTCTATAACAAGCCTATCCATCAGATTGGTTTAGCTGAGAACATCACCTATGACAACCTGTTCATCAATGGTTCACTCGTCCTGCAGAATCCTCCCTACAAGCACTATTCTGAATGGCTGACCTATTCAGAAATGAAACGTGTACCAGAGTCATACATGCTCGACTTTGCCACGAAACCCAAATGGAGCTATGTCATGGGTATTGAGTTGGAAGGTATGCTCGACACCTATCTGCGCTATGGTGGTGAGGACATCCGCAAGTATTGCCAGATGTATACCGACAAGATGATTGACGAGAAAGGTAACATCACTGGTTATAACATCCTCGACTATAATCTCGACAACATCCGTACAGGTCATTTTGTGACGCGTATGTACCAGAAATGGCCAGAGCCCAAGAACTTGTTGGCCATGCAGACCATGATGAAGCAGCTGAAAGACCAACCACGTACCATTGCCGACAAGGTATTCTGGCATAAGGCTATCTATGCCTATCAGGTATGGCTCGACGGTATCTTTATGGGGCTGCCCTATCGCTGTTTGACAGCCCCCATCACGGAAAAGGCTGCCCAAGTAAAGGGCAAAAAAGCCAAAAAAGGTGCTGATCCCGTTATCGCCATTTACAACGACGCTGTCAACCAGTTGAAGATTACCTACGAGCGTACCTATGACCCAAAGACTGGTCTGAACCGTCACGCTTACGACGAGACGCGCAAGACCTTCTGGGCCGACAAGGAGAGCGGTCTGTCACAGCATTGCTGGGGTCGTGCCCAAGGCTGGTACTCGATGGCACTCATCGAGGTACTTGATGCCCTGCCTGACGACTACGCCCGTAAACAGGAGGTTGTCGAACTCCTGAAGAAGGACCTTGACGCCATTATCAAGTGGCAGGACAAGAAGAGTGGTGTATGGTACCAGGTGATGGATGCACCGAACCGTGAGGGTAACTATCTGGAGGCTACCTGTTCGTCTATGTTCACCTACGTATTGCTGAAAGCCTATCGCAAGGGCTACGTCGGCGACAAGTATCGCGATGCAGGTATCAAAGCTTACAAGGGCATCATCAACAACTTCATCCGTGTCAATGCCGACAAGACCATCTCGCTGACGAACTGTTGTGAGGTGGCCGGTCTCGGCCCTGCTGCTACACCCGAGGTGGAAGCAGCCTTGAAGACTGTCAACCCCAAGGGCACTGTCAAGGAGAACAAACGCCGCGACGGTGGCTACAAATACTATCTCTCAGAACCCATACGCGACAACGACGCCAAGGGTGTCGGACCGTTTATCTGGGCTTCGCTTGAGATGGAGATGCTCGGATACACCACAGAAAACATAACAGCCTCGATAGATCGCGAGGCTGTTCTTTTTCGCAACAATCCCCTTATTACCGAGGCCGACCCACTGGCTTCGCTCACCGTTGGCAATGGTCGTTTTGCCACAACGGTTGACGTCACT
>JAFVHO010000142.1 GCA_017474485.1 Prevotella sp. | reverse complement strand
ATTAAGAATTTCACTTGCAGTGGCGGCACTATCAATGACATGACTTGGACGGGTAACGTCGAAGGCGTACGTTTTAAGCAGGGCGGTACAACCTATCTGGCAAATGTCATCGTAACGCTGGCTGCCAAGGACGCTTCAACAACGGTCCTGTCTAACCTCGGCTATACCGAGTGCGCCAATATCGCCGCCTTCAATGCCCTCGCTGCCGGTACTTATGCCAGGGTGACGCTGACCGATGCCGAGGTGACGGGCGTCTCAGCCGATGGCTACTCGACATTCTTCATCCAGGATGCTACTGGTGGGTGCTGGATCCAGTACACCTCGCTCAATGCTAAGCTGGCTGAGAAGACAAAGGTGAATGGCTTTGTTTATGTCGTGGCTCGTCCTAGCTCTGGTAATGTCCAGATGAAGGAAGCTGAGGCTACTGTTAATAGTGAGATAACAGCCACTGAGATAGGTGACTATACGATTGCGGAGGGTACTTTGGCAGAGGTTAACGTTGCTGCCAATCTGAACAAGGTGGTGAAGATTACAGGTGCAACTCTTGAGGAGACCAGTGCTACGGCAGGTACTCTGACACAGGGCGATGTCACCATTGTTGTCAACAATGGTACGGAGACCGCTAACCAGCAGTTGCACAAGATTGCTGATTGGGCTAAGGATACCAAGTTGGAGAACGTAACCATCGTGGCTATCTTAGTAGCTAAGTCTGCTACCGAGAACCAACTGCTGCCAATCAGCGTGACAACTGGTGGCACAGGCATCGCCAACGTCAATGCTGCAAATGCTGATAATGTGGCTATCTACAACCTGCAGGGTGTTCGTATGACCCAGTTGCAGCGTGGCCTGAACATTGTCAACGGCAAGAAGGTCGTCATTAAGTAAGGATAACTATTATAGAATTATGCCAGCCGTTCTCCTGATGTGAGGGTGGCTGGCTTTTTGATGTGGCCTTGTTCAGAATGTGTGTCCGGCGGCAATGGTAAATGTAGTACGGTCTGGATTGTGGAATCCTGAGGGTGTCTCGTCTGTAATCGAGGCTCGGCGATAGTCGAAAGCCGCACGTACATAAGTGTGAAGTCTCGTTCCTGGAAAGAGGAATGAGTACTTCATTTGCAGTCCGACATGATATTGCGGAACCGTCAGGTATTGGTAGTCGCGCCAGAGCAGGACCTCCATGCTGGCAGGCTGAGCCTGCTTATTGCTGGGAGTTACAAAGGTTCCGTCTTTGTAGGGGTCGCCAGCCCCCTTTTGGTAGCCACCGTTTACAGTAACGGCCCATACCCCTTTAGAAAGAATCATGTTACGTGTGACAGTAGCCGTCAACTCGTTAGTCCTTAACTGTTGCTGGCGATAATATGGATAGAGGTAGGCCGACAATTCGCGCTGTTGCCAATGGTAGCCCGCTGTGATGGTCCATGTAGGCAACTCGTGACGGATACCCATATACATGGTGTAGTCGATATCCAGATTACGCCAACTTTTGTCTGAGGTCTCCGCTTCATCATAGTATTCGTAATGTGTCGCTCCATTCGTGTTGGTCAGTCCGCGGTATGTGTTCATGCGGTTTTGGAGCTTTTCATGCTGATAGCGGACGTCAATGAAGGCTTTTAACGCGTTGTTGGCATAAGATAGACGAACGTGTTCAGCAAGAATGTCGCGGTCATGATCGGTATAGGTGATGGTATAAGGCGACTTGCGACCATAGTAGCCTGTGGTGTGTCTATAAGTCAATGCGTTGAACAATGAGAAAGAACCGTGGCTTACAGACAACTGTAAACCGCCACTGTGCCCGTCCTCGAAGAGTGGCATCTCGTTGGTCTTGTCTGTGTATCCATCATTGCCATATTGTTCGACGATGCCCATCATACCACCATAGTCAATGAGTGACTTATATACCTTCTCGTTCTTGCCGTAGGTGTCAAACTTCAAGCTCTCTGTACGTCGGAGATAGGTATAGTCGGCACCGATGTTCAGCCAAGAGGTAACAGGTGCAAAGGCACCAACCGTGAGCTTCAAGTCCATCAGTTTGTTCTTGTGACGCAGGTCCTTGTATTTGGCGTAGTTGGCAGCCGTATAGTCTGCCTTTATGCCAACGGCAAAACCCTTAGCTACAGTGTAGCCGCAGCCGCCTGTAAGATGATAGGTGTCTCGGTGCTTACGACCCGCATTGGTCAGGGAGTCTTCGATGATGTCGAAGGGTAGGCGGTCCTGCATGAAGACGGAGCCAACCATATCGTTTCCTGAGAAGTTGTCATAGCTAATGGCACCAAAGACCACCGTGCGTGGATTGATGCGGTAGTACGACTCGATGGCTGCCTGCAGATTGGTTGCCGATGGTGCACCGCTAATGTCTGTCAGTTTGCCGCTACCATAACTGAACGATAACTCTGTCTCTGCTATATTGTTGTTGTCGCAGAGCGTTAGTGCCGCAGCATTACGTTGGGTGAGCCAGGGCGACGACAGTTGGATGTAGCGGTAGTCGCGCAGAAGTAACGTGTCTTGTGCGTGTGTGTGGCTGTGGCACAGCAACAAACAGAACAGGAGGAGTGTTATTTTCTTAGTGAGCATAGTTGGCGTTCGTGGAAATCATTGGTAGCGTTGTTCGTGTTCTGATAGATAATGTGAGCCCCGTTGCTGATGCTGGCCTCTGCGTCAATGCCGCTGGGGTCGGTACTGTCGTCAACTCCTAACGAGTAATTGTAGACCAGACGGCCATCGTTCTCTGTCAATGACTCTGTGGCTTGACGGTCAACATTACGGTAAATGGCGTGTCCTTTTTTGTTGGTCATCCATACGTAGCCGGCATCGATGTCTGCCGTCAGACGTTTGACACACTGTGTGGCATAGTCGCTAGAGAAAACCTCTATGGCATCGATGATCCAGTCGTTAGGTACCTTCACACAACGCTTGACGGCATTCGAACCGCCACCATCATACCAATAGTTGGCTGTATTGGCGGAAAAGTCGGCAGGAGCAACGCCTTTGGTTTGGAACAACACGATGGCTGGTGATGAGTTACTCAGTGGCCAGGCGTTTCCTTGTGCGTAAACGGCGGCTTTCAAATAGTGTGAGGTCGGTATCACTTCCGATGGCGTTGGACAGTAACGTTGGTTATTGTAACCGCTTTCTGGGTCAAACATGCAGTAGTAGTCTGCATTGGCATAGTTGATGGAGTTGCTGTAGGACAGCGTATTGTTGATGGCTCCATGGATGTTAATCACAACCTGCGAATAGGGCTTGATAGTCAGCGTGGCAGGGAAATACCAGATGCCGTTCCACAGCGGTGTGAAGCCTTCGCCTTCGTAGTTGAGGCTGCCGTCTGCTGTATAGTTGTTGTTAGTAGCCTGGGCATTGGCGGGAGCTGCTATACCTATGCACAGGTTGTCATACGATGCCGCCTCTGCACTATTGTTGTAGAGGATGACACACTTGTCGTAATAGAAGGGTGTGATACCATCATCAGCCATACATCCGCCACAGTACAGTTCCTTAATAACCAAACGGCTGATGACGGCACGCTTCATGCTGATAGAGGCTGTCGTCTGCTGCTCTTTTAAGACAGTTATCTGTCCAGATGTGCCATTATAGCTGTAGTACTCGTTGCCAGTTCCATAGCGTGTTTGCGAAGCTGACGCTTCGTAGAGTCCTGGTGTGACGATGAACGACGCGATACCCTGCTTGTCGGTTGTCTCGACAAAGATACTGCCTGTGCTGATGTTGCGCAGTTGGACGTCGAGACCAGACAGGTCGTCGTTGATGCCTGTCAGCAGGATACGAACCTCGCTAGTATCGACGGAAGGGGCATCCTGACCTGAGCAGGCAGTCAATAGCCAAATGCCAATAGCCAAAAGCCAAATACTGTATTTCTTCATAGCTTGAGTCTTAGTGACAAACCATAATAGTAACTCGGAATGTAGCTACTGGAGAATAGCGATATGTCTAGGTTGGTCTGGGATGAGTGTACCGTATTCATGTTGTTGAGGAAGTTGTTGGCGTAGAACGATAGGCTGACGTGGTCGCCAATTTCCTTGGTGATATTGAGGTTAGCCGAATAGTAGGCACTGATACGATTGGGATTCAAGACGTAGGGCGTATTACTCTTGACCACCAGGTTGCAAAGATCGTTATACAGGGTGGCATCGTTGTCCTTGGCCCAAAGAAATGTCTCTGCAAATGGTATCTTCTCATTGGGCTTGTCCCATGTAGAGTAGTATTCAGGATATACGGCAATGAACTTGTTTTCCGTCGTGCCGTCGTATGGCATGCCAATGTATTCGCCCTGATTATTAAGCACGATGCCACGCACCGCACCATCCAGTTCACTAATGGCCTTATGGTAGTTGTAGAGTGATGCTTCAACGCGCAAGGCAACGATGAGTCGTATTTTTGGAATATGCGTCGTGACGGTTGTGTTGAGGTTCAGCGCTTTCGATATAGTACCGTTGGCTACCGACGTCTGTGTAGCACTAATGCCGTTGGTACCGCGATACCAGCCTATATACTGATAAGGCTCCTGGGTGCCAGTCATCTTCGTATTGCTGTTGTTCATACTGGCAAACAGCGTCTCGTCAGCACTCTTGTAGTAATAATAGTTGCCGTCGAAACGTAAACTTGTGTTCAGCGCTTTAATTTGCTTGAAGTCGACTATCCATTCCAATCCGTAGCGATCTAATGGTGACGCATTGATGTAGCGCGTATTGGTCTGGTAGAAACGGCGCGTATTATATAGGTTTTGGCCGTTCAGGTCGGTATTAAGACGTATAGAACTATTGGCACCTGACGCATCGCTCACGGTGACGATGCCCTGCTGGTCAATGCTATAGATACGTTCTGAGTTCGGAATGTTGATGTTCTCCAGCGTGGCTACGGGCGTGTAGTTATAGCTGAACGGGGTGTAGACATTGCTGGCCATATAGGCATTGTGTGTGCGATGGTGGAAGGCCGACAGCGAAATGTGCGTACCTTTTATTGTTAACTCTACGCCTATGTCCGTCTGGTTGGTGTGTTGCCAGCGTAGGTCGGGATTATATTGTGCCTTTGACGGACGAGAGTACCATGCGCTGACAGTCGTGTTGTCGGCAGTGGACTGTGAGCGGAATACCTCTGTGTCATAGTACGATGGGCTAGGGTAAAGAATTTGGAATGACGGCAACTTGACGCTCTTGCCCCATCCGGCATGTATTATGAGGTCTGTAATGGTGTGTTTACGACGGTTCTGCCAGAAAATATAGCGACCATTAAAGCGTGGTGATAGCGAGCTTGCCGTGCCGTAATCAGACCCGCTGATAATCGTATGATCGTTGCGCAGACCTGCCGTCAGTTCCATCCTCGACAGTTTACCAGTCTTAATGGTAACCTTCTCCTCCGCATAGAGAGCGATGTTGTTCAGTGTTGGCAGGTCGTCGTAACGGTATTCGCGCCATGTTGGTGCATAGCGCATCTCATCATAGTACGTGCCACGGCCATTGTTGCGGCTGCCGGTATACTCTGTACCAAATAGCATGCGGCTCATCACCTTGCCGAAGCGACGGGTCCAGTCACCCTTTAATCGCAGCGTCCAATTCATAGGTTTAGACTCTTGATATTGCTTGACGTTCCAATAGCCAGTAGGCCCCAGAACGACTGGCGCATTGGGATTGCTGTCGTAGTCGGTGGCTATAAAGTATCCCTCTTCCGTGGTATGTAAATATGCTAGCGTGGTGGCACTGTTGGCATGTGCTGAACTCTCTGAGGTGCGGTCTGAAGTTGAGAAGGCAGCATTCAATGATAGGTTAGTAATCCAAGACTTGTTCAGTAACCAGTTCAATTCCAGTCGTGCCCTTAGTGAGTTGTCGCGTGTCTTCGTGTAGTCATCCAACTGTTCGTCGGGGTCACTCTCTGAATGATAGCCGCCCACGTTGCTTGTCAGTCCGATGTTTAACGTCAGTGGCATCTTGTCACGCCAAAAGACGTTCATGTAGTTCAGGCTTAATATGTTGCGTTGGTAGGCCGTATAGGGTGATGCCGCATCGCTAAATGAGCGGGCATGTTCCAGCGAGGCATTCAGTATACCGCGGTTATGACCTAAGTCGAAGCCTTTGTTCAGGGCTATCTGGCGTGTATGTTGAGTTAGCTTTCCCTCTACGATGAATGGTGACTTACCCCTACGAGTGTTTATTTTTACAACACCATTCGACAGGTCGCCATACTCTACTGAAGGAATACCTGTCACAATTTCCACACTCTCTATATTCGATGCACTAATACTACGAGTAGAAGCGCCCGCCGTCTCGCTTGTCATGGCGTTGTTGTCCAATCGCACACCATCCACCTCTATCGCTGTACCGAACGAGGCGTTGCCACCCTCTTGACTACCACTGCGTAGGGCGATTCTGCTGTCTGTAGTCAGTGACGGGTTCACTGTTTTCCCGCCTGGCAACAGGGTCGATATATCGCTCACGTTCAGTATCTGTTGTTGGTCTAGTGCCGTACGGTCTATCGTGTAACTGGTTGTGGCCTCGTCGCTTCTGCGCTGTGCCGTTATCGTCACCTCGTCTAACTTTAGGTTTTCCTGCTTCAGTGTAATCCTCAGGCGTGGAATGTCTTTGGTGATGGATATTTGTAGCTCTCGGCGTGCATAACCCAAGCACTGAGTGGTCAGCGTCACCTTGCCCTGGGGCACACTTTTTATCGTGAACCGTCCGTCGCCGTCAGTGATGGCCCAGCGTCCGTTCTCTTTCATCAGTATGCTGGCAAACTCCACAGGCTGCTTGGTCTCGTCATCAATCACGATGCCTGCAACGGTCATCTGAGCATGCATCATACATGCGTAGCCCAACCATACACTCCAGAGTATCAGCAGCCTTTTCACCTTCTCAATTTTCAGTTTTCCTCTTCCTCGCATACATGGGGCTTGGGCACTTCTGCCTTGATGCCCTGACGGTGAATTTCGTCCAATAGCTTCTGGGCGTTGGTCTCATCATTGAAGAAGGTGACGGCCAACGTATGACGTTTGGTGTTGACGTTCACGTCTTCTACACCGTCAAGGGCTAGGATGGATTCAGCGGTGTCCTCGTTAGCCTGTTCGGCAGGTAGCAGGTAGTAGCCGTACTCCACCTTCGGACTGCTGTAGTAGTTGCAGGGCGTGTAGCCTAACTTGTTAATGATCTCGCGGATGTCATCGCGACTCACGCGGTTAGCATCGTAACGGATGAACATGTAGCTTTTGTCGAGGTGGGGAGCCAGCGAGTCGACACCATTCAGTTTCGACAGGCTTGCTATGATGCGGTCGGCACACTTCTGGCAGTGCATGTCGGCAATACGCTGCCCCATACCGCGACCGATGCGCTCTTTCGGGTTGTAGGGCTTGGCAGCATAGCGACCTGTACGTGCCAGCATGCTGTAGATGGTGTCGGGACAGGTCTTCTGGGCGTCGTAAGCTATCTTTGCGGTGCGGCGTTCGTAGTTGAATTCAAGAGCTCCCACGCCAGGATTCTTACGCAGCACGTTCTTGACTTTGTGACCACACTCGGCACAACGCATACCATTGATGCGTACCATGAGGGTGTCGGACTGCGCCATACATAATGCACAATGCATCATGCATAATAACGTTGCAATAAATGTCTTCTTCATAATTATCAATTGTCAATTAGTAATACACGCCAAAGTTGAGGCCTGCAGTCTGTCCTTTTAGGCTGTTATTCGTTTTAAGGTAACTGCCATAGGCTTTGATAAACCACTGACAGGTGTAGCCTTTAATAGTCAGTGGAAACTGATAGGTAACGGCCAGACGGCCCTGCCAGTAGTTGGCCTCATAATAGGCCATATCTGGCAACAATACGGCTTGAGCATAGTCCGTGGTGGCATCGGCCAGCGTCAGGTCAGTCTTGTGGCTGATGTGGTAGTCGAAAGTACCCTCTACCCAGATGTGACGGTTAAACAGGCTGCGTCCGCCCTCAATCTGGATTGTAGAACCAGCATTTTTCTGTTCCGAAGTGTATAGCAAGTACTTGTTGCTGACGTTCTGGAGGGTGTATTGCAGACCTAAGTAACCAAGTACGGCCTTATCTTCCACCCATGACAGACGATAATGCAGGTTGGCGTCGAGTTTTTTCAGCTGGTAGCGTTTCTTGTATTCCAGAATCTTACGCCACTCCACCGAGGTGACACCCGTCTCTGCGTCTGTCGACGAGATGCGTTCCGACTTATATTCGTCTGCACTACCCATCTCATAGGCTATCTGAGCATCAATTTGGTGTAGCATGCTTCCTTGTTGTATGCGGTTGTGCGTGGTCAGACCATAGATGCGGTTACGATAGGTGCCTGGTTCGTATTTGTATTGGCCATATACATATTCGCGCCCAACTTTCAGGGTCAGTGCATTCACACTCTGCCATTGTTTGCTGCCTAAGCCGTAATCCAACTCAGCACCGAACTCATGGTTCACATATTCGCGCATATAGCCGTTATAGCCTCCAATAGTACCTGTGGCGTTCTCCAGTCCGGTCATCGTATAGTAGGCTAGGTTGGGGTTGGTTTGGACGGTAGTCATGTTAGGCAGCTTTTCCTTGCGACGGTCGTAGTGTAGCACCAGTCCAAGAGTATGTTGCTCTGTCGTGTAGGTGATGGAGGGGGCCAACTTGTACTCAGCCAGATTGATGCGAGAGCGGGGGTCGCGCAGACGACTGAGGTCGCCTACCTTATACAATAATGAGGCACCGTATGTGAAATGGCCTAAAGGTACGGTAGCCAGTTTGGCCTCTAATGTGAAGTTCTGGTGGTCGTATTTGGCAGGTACGCTGCTTCCGGAGATGTATGGATTGCTGTTATACGAACGCAGCACGTCGCTCCATGCCCTGTCCTTAGTGCGGCCCATGTCGAAGTCGAATGAGCCGTAGCCATAGAGATACTTGCCTACCTTCTGATAGCGTTCAGTATAGAAACGCAATTGGTTCATTTGTCCGCCTTCCTGCACGCGATGATAGTCGCCACTGCGGTGCATCAGGTCGAACCATGCCACTCCGCGGTTGGCTGATGAATCGCATGTCTCTGGGTCGAGTGACAGACCAGCAGCATTGCCTGTGAGTCGCCACAATTGTGTGGCGTCTGCGTACTGATAGCTGGCGATGTCTGTTTGTGCCACTGCGTAGCTAAATATAAAAGATAAAATCAACAATAATGTATTTCGCCTCATATCTCTTAATTATCCATTATCAATTAATACACGCTTGGGGTTAGTTGGTCAGTCGACTCAAAGTCGTTAGCCGAATTGTTGGTGTCTTGTAGAATCTTGCGTCCGTCAGTCGTGATAGAGGTCACCTTGCGGCGCACCAGTCGTCCGTCGTAGCCAGTCTTGGCCTCGGTGAAGGCATAGCCAGCATCCAGATAGTCGAACAGTCGTTTGGTATTGGGGTCCACACCCGTCTCTCCGTTGTATTTCAAGATGTCCACGGCATCAATGATGAAGCGGGTGGGAATCTTCATATATTGTCTGCCTGCCTCGTAACCATAGCGATAGGTTAGGTTGTTGTTGACCCAGTCGACAGCTACGTTCTCGTTGGTCTCAAAGATGATGATGCCGCAAGGACCGCCATTCATGAGGTTCATAAAGGTGTTGTTGGTAAACGAGAACAGTTGTATGAGTTCTGGTACAGCAGGGTTGTTCTCGTATCGGCTGTTATTCTTGTCCTTGGCCTCGAAGTCGGCACTCAGCAGGTTTGGTGCAGCCGACGCTCCCTTGGTTGTATGGTCAACGGCACTGTTCACCAGCAACACGCTACCACCAGGAGCCACTAAGAAAGGCTTGTCGGCAGGGATACGGAACACCTGCTTGGCTACGATAGAGTCCGTCAGATACTGCAAGGGATATTCTGAGTCTGGCGACGTCGATTCCAACAAGGCAATATACAGACCCGCCACGTCGTATGCCTCCTCGCTATTGTTATAGAGCTCTAAGTAGTTAGCGTAGATGTAGTTCTTGTTATTGTCGTCCTTGCAGCCTTGGTAGTACACCTTTCCAATCAACATAGACTGGTCTTGTGAGATGGTTGTTGTCATGGCGATGGGTGCCGTTGTCGAGGCATCGAAGGTTTGGGCTGTCAGACTACCCGAGATGGTATAGCCCTTGTTTTCTACTGGTTTGCCTGTGGTCTCTGCATATTCGTCAGCACTGACTTTCCAGGAGGCTGATGCGTTATAGACGTCAGGGATGATATTCTCGAAGTGGGCTATGCCCTGTGCATCGGTCTTTGCCGTGAAGGTATGGGTGCCGGAAAGTGTGATGTTACGCCCCTGCAGGTTGGCTTTCTGATAACCGTCAGGACAGGTCACTTGGATGTCTACGCTAATGGCCTGTGTGGCTTCGTTGAAGTCGATACACGATGAAAGTAAAAGGGCAAGCAGGTAAAAAAGTATGTTGTTTCTTGTTGTCATAGTCGTCTTCTTATAAGTTAAGGAATAGTTCCACACCAAACGAGAAGGTACCCGTGTTGCGCTGAGTTAACGATGAGCTGTTGTTCTGGGTAAGGAAAGGTTCGTAGAACAATACGTTGTTGGCATAGAACGAGAGACCAGCGAACTTGCCGAATTCCTTGGTCAGCCGGGCTGAGATGTTCCATGTTACAGGATTCTTACTGTAATTGTATGTGCTGCCCGTCTGCTTGGCAATCTCGAAACTGCTGATGCCTGCAGGTGCGGTAGCATAGTACTTGCCGTCCTCGCCGATAAAGCCGCTCAGCATGTCGTCTGTAATCTCATGCTGTACAAGGTCTGTCGTAATCCAGGCTATGGGACGTGTATGATCTGTGCGGCTCAGGGTAGAGTGGTGCCAGATGACCTGTCCTGTCAGCGAGGCTACCATGCGCAGTTGCGGTATATGTGTCACCAGTCGCAGGGTGTTGACGAACTGCTGGTAGCGTGTCAACTCCTGTTCGGCAGGCCATACCATTTTGATGGGTGTCGTGCTGTAGCTCGAATAACTGGTGGGTAATGGGGTGGGGTTGCCATAATGCAGGGCCTTCGAGTAACTCTTGGTTTCCTGCCAGGCACCAGAAAGGTAAACATTGGTCTGGAGCGGCTTGATTTTACCTAAGTCGAAGTCGAACTCCACGCCTTTGTTGATGTTGACATCCGTATTGCCGATGCTGCCTGTCGTGGTCCACATGGTTTTGGTGAATGCAGGATTGTTGATATCCACCTGTGTAGCCTGACCTGGTGTGATGATAAGACCCTGCTCTTGCGTGTAATAATTGACAGGGTAGGTCAGGTATTCTACCATGCTGGCAAAGCCGTTGGTAGTGCGGTCCTGATAGGCGATGATGCTGAGTTTACGTTGTCCTGGCAACTTGATGTCAATGCCAGCCTCCATCTTCGTTGTGTTGACATTCTTTAGGTTGCGGGTGTACTCTACCTCATACACGTGTGTGTAACCATAATATAGTTGTCCTGCAGGATCGTCCTGTGGCATGTAGTTGGCCGAGGCATAGTCAGAGTAGTGCTTGTCAGGATAGAGGTAGTTCAAGCCAGGTGTCTTTGAGTTGATGCCGAAACCGCCTCGCAGTGTCAGCCAGTCAGTCAGCTCTATGCTCAAGTTGGCACGGGGTGAGAGTGCAAAGGTGCGTACGTCGTCGAAGGGCTGCATAGCGGTGAAACGGGCACCCAGTTGCAGACGCAGGCTACGCTTGCCCCAGTACTGCCAACTGAAATTGTCTTCTACGTAGGCTGCCATCTGGTGCAGGCCTGGCACATCGCTGAAGGGTCTGGGCCTGCTGCTACCGTTAGGTTTCAGTGGCAGGTCCTCGTTTTCGTTATAGTAGCCACGTCCGTTGTTCCAGTCGTATTTGTATTCCACACCCATCTTGAAGTTTTGGTTGGTCTTACCGCTTTTTAGGTAGAAACTGTTGTTAATCTTGGCAAACAGGTTGCCAGGACGACTCTCGCTATAGCCTGTAGCTTTGTAGGAGGTATTCACAAACTGCAACTTGTTGTAGCCAGTGGTCATAGCTGTGTAGATGGGCGTCAGTCCACCACCTGCAAAGGCCGTATTCTTCGTGTCCGACTGTGTCAGACTGAGTCCTACAGTATATGAGAGATGACGTGAAAAGAGTTTGTCGAGACGTATCTTTCCGTTGTGCGTCAGCGAGAAGGTTATGTTCTTGTCCTTCGACTCTGTACCGTCCTGAATGGCGTCAGGGTCCTGTCCGCTCCATGTCTTGGCATAGTTATAGCGCAACTTTGTATCGGTGTGCCACTTCTTGCTGATGTCAAAACCGTAGCCTAACGAGAAGTTATAGCGGTCGAACGAGTTGGTTTTCTTGCGAGGATCGCCCCAAGCTTGTGCATAGTCGATGTTGAAGTTCAGTACACCGTATTTGTCCATACGCAGGCCCTTGCCCAGTGAGTAGTTCATCATGCCTGGGTTCACCTTGCCCTTCATCTGCCAGGGGGTGACACCAATCTTCGAGTGTACCACCACCATGCCGCTGGTTAGGTCGCCATACTCTGCCGAGGGAATACCACGAATCACCTCTACTTCCTCAATGTCGTCTGCTGAGATGTTGCGCATGTCCGTACCAGCCAAGGCCGTATTCGAGTAGCCGCCCTGTGTCAGGTTGCCATTGTTCGACATGGGAACACCGTCAACAATGATGGGCGAACCGAATGCCGAGTTGCTGTTATAGGCATTGGGCGAGGCTGAGCGAATTTGCAGTCGCGACCCAGATGTAGAGGTCAAGTCTTGATTGCCCATGAGTCCGCCAGGTACCAGCTGCATGATGTCTGCCAGCGAAGTGGCCTGCAGGTGGTCTATAGCCTGGCGACCAATAATGCTACTGGTGGCTTTGCCTGATGCATTTTGCTTGGCAACTACGCTGACTTCCCTAAGGGCTAGGGTGGTGGGTGTCATTTGGAAGTTGAGTTTCATGTTGCGCGTCACCTTTACCTGTGTCGTAATGGGTTCGTAGCCCACATACGAGATGTTGATGGTGTATGTGCCTTTCTCTACATTCCTGATGGTGGCTACGCCGTCCATATTCGTTACAGCAACAGCACCCGAAGGCTGTAGCTGGACTGTAGCCATAATAACAGCCTCTTTCGTGTCCTTGTCCTTCACCGTCAGATCAACCGAATAGGATTCTGCTGACTTTTGTGCCCATAACGATAGCGCTGGCAGCAAGAACAGTAACAAGGAGGTTATCTTTGTCAGTCTCATGTTCTATATTTTTATAGTTTGTTATGTTCTGGGTGCAAAATTACAAAATAATTCACTAATAATGCACGATGTTCCATGTTTTTTTCGTACCTTTGCCACCATATTAATATTATTCCAATGAATAAACGACTATATCTGTTAGCGGCCATGGTGCTGACTGCCGCTTGCGTGCTGGCTCAACCGTTGCGTCAGGATGCCACGATACGTAAGGGACAACTGAAGAACGGTATGACCTATTATCTGCGTCATAACGACAAGGATCCGAAGATGGCCGATTTCTATATCGCCCAGCGTGTGGGCTCTATCCAGGAAGAACCTCGCCAGCGTGGACTGGCTCACTTTTTGGAACACATGGCTTTTAATGGTACGAAGCATTTTCCTGGCAAGGGTAAGAAATTGGGCATTGTGCCCTGGTGTGAGACCATTGGTGTAAGGTTCGGCACCAATCTTAATGCCTATACCAGTGTGGAACAGACGGTCTACAATATCTCGGCAGTTCCCTTGAAGCGTGATGGAATCATCGACTCGTGTCTGCTCATTCTGCATGACTGGAGTCACTACCTGTTGTTGGAAGACAAGGAGATTGATAAGGAGCGTGGCGTGATTCATGAAGAGTGGCGTACACGTCGTGCTGGACGTGCCGTTCAGCGACTGATGGAGCAGGCCATGCCTAAGGTGTATAAGGGTACCAAGTATGAAGACTGTATGCCCATTGGTTCGATGGATATCGTCGATAATTTCCCCTACGAGGATTTGCGCGACTACTATCATAAATGGTATCGCCCTGACCTGCAGGCCATTATTGTGGTAGGCGACATTGATGTGGATAAGATGGAGAAGAAGATTAAGAAACTTTTCTCGTCCATCCCTATGCCTAAGAATGCTGCCAAGCGCGAATACTATCCTGTGAACGATAATGATAAGATGATTGTCGACATCGAGAAGGATAGTGAACAGCCCGTTGTGCTCTGTCATCTTTATCAGAAACGCGACGCTACGCCCGATGAGGAGAAAAACGACGAGAAATATCTGCGTGGCGACTACGTGGACGGACTGATAGCCTCGATGCTTAACGACCGCCTGACGGAGCTGAAACAGCAGGCTGTGCCGCCTTTCCAGAGTGCTACGGCTCGTGTGGCTAATTTCTTCCTCAGTCGTACGAAGGAGTCTTTCTCGCTCTCCATCAGCTGTAAAGAGGAGAACGTCTTAGGTGGTATTATCGCTGCCGTTGGTGTGGCCGAGCGTGCCCGTCAGCATGGTTTTACACAAACGGAGTTGCAGCGTGCCAAGAGCCAGAAACTTAGCCACGACGAACGTAAGTATCGCGAACGCGACGATCGTCGTAATGCCAAGTATGTCAGTGCCTGTGTCAATCATTTCCTCAGCAACGAGCCGCTTATCTCCATGGACGACCAGTTGGAGCTGACGCGCCGCTTCGATCGTGAGGTGACGCTACAGGAGGTCAACGAGGCTGCACGGCAACTCATGACCGACCAGAATCAGGTGGCTATCATGTATGCCCCTGACAAGGCAGGATTTACTTTGCCTACTGAACAGCAGATAGAGAACGTCATCCTGGCTACCCAGCAGTTGAACTATGCGCCCTATCCTGAGAAGGAACCTGCTGCAGACCTCTCGTCTTTCTGCTCACAGATTTCATCTCATCCTGGTTCTATCGTTAGCGAGCGCAACTTTAAGCACGGCTTCGTGGAGTGGACGCTGTCCAATGGTATGAAGGTGTATGCCAAGAAGACCGGCTTTGCTGCTGATGCCGTGTCGATGACGATGCGTGCAGAGGGTGGCACGTCTGTCTATGGCGATGAGGACATTCCCAACTTTGCACTCCTCAACAGCGCTATCACGGAAGCTGGTGTGGCTGAGTTTGATGCTACCACCCTGCGTCGCATGCTGACGGGTAAGTCTGTACGTGTCAATATATCGGTAGGAACACGCAGGCAGACTATTAGTGGTGGTGTGTCGCTGCAGGATATGCCTACGCTCTTCCAGTTGGCCCACCTCTATTTTACACAGCCTCGTCGCGATACCATTGCTTTCCAGGGCTTGCTGAACAGACAGTATTCGTTCCTGACCAACCGCAATGCAGCGCCCAAGGTAGACTATAACGACTCGCTACGCGCCATACTCTATGACCATCATCCGCGTGTAAAACCTGTGGTGCAGAGTACGCTCGACCATGTCAGCTATGACCGCATGTTAGAGATATATAAAGAGCGCTTCAGCGATGCCTCGAACTTCAAGACGGTTATCATAGGCAACTACGACGAAGATCAATTGCGCCAGTTGTGTTGCCAGTATCTGGCTACACTGCCCTCTACTCACAAGGCTGAGAAAACGAATTGGCAGAACGTGCCACGTATGGTCGAGGGCTCGAAGGTAAGCGTTTTCCGCAAGAAGATGTCCACCCCGTTGGCCAATGTCAGCATTTTCTATTCTGCTGACATCTCCTTCTCACCTCAGGCCGACTTGGAACTCGACTTCCTGACGCGTGTGCTGAAGATTGCCTATACCGATTCTGTACGCGAAGAGAAAGGCGGCACTTATGGCGTTACGGTAGCTTTCGACTTCGATAAGGATGAACGTCCTAACGCCACGATGAAGATTTCGTATAACGCAGACCCAAGCCGTTACCACGAACTCAATCCTATCATCTATCAGCAGTTGGCCAATATCGCCAAATACGGTCCTATGGCCTCCAGCATGGATAAGGTGAAACAGTATCTTGTCAAGCAGTATCAGCAGGCCGAATCCACCAACGACTATTGGAGTTATATTATCTGGCACGAGCTGGACGATCATGCCGACTTCGACAAGGATTACTGCAAGATGGTTGAGGCCATGACCTCCCGTCAGGTGCAGCGGATGGCCCAGCGTCTCATCGATGCTCGCCGCTGCATTGAGGTCACAATGCTTTCCGAAGAATAATTTTATAAACACTAAACTCTATACTAATATGAAGAAACTGTTTTTATTCGTCGCAGCCGTTGCTGCATTGTTTGCTTGCTCTAGCGAGAAAGCACCATTCAATTATCGTGGTCTGGCAATGTCTATGCCATTGACTCAGTTTATGGACTCCCTTCAAGCACGTGGCTTTGCTGTTGATTCAGCAGCCTCTGACAGTGGTAAGACATGGGTGTTCAAGAGTGAAGGTGTACCCTATCATCTGCTGATAGCCTTCAAGGGCGAGAAACTGTTGATGGCTCAGGAGAACTACACCATGTCGACAAACGACAGCACGCGTGATGCCTGGCAGGAACTGCGCGACAACCTGGAGAAGGAACTGGGCACGTGGCCCAATATGCCTAAGCATGGTGATGATCACAAGGTGGCAACCTTCGAGACAGATGGTGGTTTCATCACGTTGACACTTGAGAATACCTATTCTCCTAACCTCAACGTCCGTTATACGGTCAAGGACGAAGAAAAGTAGCGTTGATAAAGACTATTGTAATAGTTTCTTTACTTCCTTAACATCCATGTCAGCAGCCTGGGCGATTTGTTCAATGGATAATCCCATAGCCTGCAAAGATACGAATATTCTTTGAGACTATTCACGTCGAAGCACATTTTTTACACATTATGATGAAGAAAAGAAGAAAGCATCAAAGATGCCTCTTAAGACCTTAAAGGTTCTACGCGACATTTTCGTATTTCAGTGTTTTATAGGTTGTAGAGTCGGTGATTTGGAAAAGCTGACTCCACAGCACATTCATAACGGT
>JAFVHO010000141.1 GCA_017474485.1 Prevotella sp. | reverse complement strand
TTGCTTCTATAATCTGGTTTACAGATAGTTTGCTGTCGTCCATATACTCTTGCGTTGCGTCTTGAGCTGCAAAGGTACGGCTTTCATACGACAATCAGTTAAAAAGTGACTAAAAATCAGTCATATACTACAACACAGCCATAGTAATTGGAGCATCGTCTGGCATCGGCATGGAGGTGGCTCGTCTGCTGTTGAAACGGGACTGGGAAGTGGGTGTTGCTGCTCGAAGGGTTGACCTGCTGAAGACCATTGGTGGTGTGGAAACGGAACAGATTGACGTGACAAAGCCAGAGGCTACTCAACAGCTGCAAAACCTGATAAATAGGGTAGGAGGGATGGATCTGTTTTTCTATGCTTCTGGCATCGGCAAGCAGAATCGAGAGTTGAAGGAGGATATTGAGCTGGCTACAGTCGAAACCAATGCTATTGGCTTCACAAGGATGATAGGTGAAGCATACCGTTTTTTTGCACAACAAGGACACGGTCATATTGCTGCCATATCTTCCATCGCAGGTACTAAGGGACTAGGTCCTGCACCGTCATATTCTGCCACGAAAGCCATGCAGAATGTATATTTGCAGGCGTTGGAACAACAGGCTAACGCACGTGGATTAGATATCTCTTTTACGGATATTCGACCTGGCTTCGTTGACACAGCGCTACTTGCTGGTAATTTCAACTATCCGATGATGCTGAAACCAGAGGCTGTAGCAAAGGAGATAATCCATGCTATTAACAGAAAACAGCATGTTCGCATCATCGACTGGAGATACCGCATATTGACTGCCTTGTGGCGACGCATACCCAAGTGCATTTGGAGACACATTAAATTGTAAGTTAGGTATTTGAGAACTATTCAGGAACCAAAGAGACCACGGTTTGGGATGAAAGGATGAATATAGCCAATTGACCGTTCTTCTTTCCGTGCTTGATGGCTTTCTTAAGTGACTTTTCTGGAAATATGCGGGAACTGTCGAAGTAGTAAAGACTGTCTTCGGTGTTATACCAACCGCCTACATATCCGTCGTGCTTCAAAGCATGTCTTACCACATTGTCGAGTTGGTCGCGCGAATGGCTGTTCTGTGTATCGGCATACGCTACGACAATACCTTCCTTCAGTTCTGCCATTGTACGAACATCAAGTGTGAAACCGTTTGGATGACTCTGACTGAATGTCCATATTTTATCTGCTATAACAGATACATTACTTTGCTCTATAGGGATAACCGCACCTGAAGAGCTTTGAGACAATGAACTGGTTCCGCATGAGCATAGGACAAACAATGCTATTTGGGCCATTAATACGCCCATCGCACCAAACTTACAAATCTTGGTTTTCATAATTATGTTGATTAAAATTCCTTGCAAAGGTACATACTTTCAATTTATTTTCGTTGTTTTTGCGCTAAAAACTGTTTTTTTTGCTTTTTTTCGAAAAAAGTTTCAAAAAAGTTTGGCAGTTTCAAAAATAGTCAGTACCTTTGCACCCGCAATTCAGCAAGAGCGCTGATTCAAGCAACAAAAATGATGCACCCGTAGCTCAGTTGGTAGAGCACCTGACTCTTAATCAGGGTGTCCAGGGTTCGAGCCCCTGCGGGTGTACAAAAGAGAGGTTTTAACCTCTCTTTTTTGTTTTATCATCCTTATTCCTTGTCTTCTCGAATTATTTTTCGTACCTTTGCAACCCAATTATAATTATTAGTTTTGTTCACATGTCTGACACGTCACTAAAACGCCAATTGAAGGTTCTTACCATCCCAGTATTCATTGAGATGGCTCTGGTCATGATGCTGGGAGCCGTCGATACAGTGATGCTGAGTCGTTATAGTGACAATAGCGTGGCAGCAGTGGGTTTGGACAATCAGCTGATATCACTGGTATTTCTGGTTTATCAGTTCTTCTCGATGGGTGCGGCTATCCTTTGTGCACAGTACATTGGGGCAGGGTTGAGGAAACGACTGGTACAGGTGGTGGGTATGGCATTGACGGTGAACCTAATGTTGGGGTTGACGGTCAGTGCGTTGTTGTTCTTCTATGCTGAAGGGCTGTTGCAACTGATGGGGCTAAGACCTGAACTGATGGGCGATGGTCTGGTATATCTTCGACTGACGGGTGCGTTATCGTTCTTCCAGGCCATGTCGCTGACGTTCTCGGCATCGTTGCGTAGTGCTGACAAGGTGATTTATCCCATGGTGGTGACGGGTATTGTGAACGTGCTGAACATCATAGGCAACTACGCTCTGATCTTTGGACACTGGGGTTGTCCGCAACTGGGCGTAGAGGGTGCCGCCATAGCGACAGCTGCCAGCCGTACCATTGCAATGGTGCTGTTGGCCATCATTCATTTCAGGAAACATATCCCACGGTTTCCGCTGCACTATTTCCGTCCGATGCCTTGGGGAGAGCTACGCAACTTATTTTATATAGGTATACCTGCGATGAGCGAAAACATATCGTACTGTCTGTCGCAGGTGGTCATCACGTTCTTCATCAATCAGATTAGCAATGAGGCACTGGCTGCGAGGACGTATTGCCACAACATGATCATGTTTGTCTATTTGTTCTGCCTGAGCATTACGCAGGGTGGGGACATATTGGTGGGGCACTTGGTAGGTCAGCAGCGCCATCAGGCTGCATATATTCTGGGTAACTACTTCTTCAGATGGTCAATGATTATCACGTTGACGGGGTCTTTGGTGCTGGCTTTGTGCGGACGCAGTATTCTCAATGCCTTTACTGACAATCCGGAGATTATAGCTATGGGCGTGTGGGTGCTTGTGGTTGACATTTTCTTGGAGGTTGGACGTACGGCCAATATCTTTGCTGGCAGTACGCTGAGAGCTACGGGCGATACGGTTTATCCATTTGTAGTAGGTGTTATCTTCCAGTGGAGCATTGCCGTAGGACTGAGTTACATCATTGGTATTCCGTTGGGATTCGGTCTTGTAGGTATGTGGGTAGGGTTTGCACTGGACGAGAACATACGTGGTATAATACTCGTGCGCCGCTGGCGATCTGGCAAGTGTCGCACGAAAGGGTTCGTAAAAGGGTGATTAGAGTGATGTACTCTAATATTTTACGTTTTTACTCATCTGCAATGAAATCTGAGAGGCTTTCAGCATCTTCATCGCCAACATCTTCAATGGCGAATGTGGTGCGATAGTTGTTCTCATTGATATCATCGTCATTGGGATCTTCCAACTCTACATCGTCCTCATCGGGCTTGTTGTAGTCGTCAACAATCTCAACGTCTGCATCTTCGTCTTCTTCCTCATCGTCATTATGTTCGTCGAACTTCATACGTGGCTTGATGGCCTCTGGCTTCACCTTGGCAAAGATGGCTTCGACCCACAGGCCCTTCTCGACTTCAAGTACTTCGTAACCATCGGCAACCTTCTTGTCGTACATTCCACCTTTCTTGTGCAGACGGTCCTTGGGTAGGGTAGTGGTGGAGATGTCGAAACCTGTCTCGATGATGTCCTGAATAGACTGTGACAAGGAATCCCAGCCTCCGCCAAAGTTGCGGTCGAGCACCTCGATGAGCTTGGCAGCAGAGATGTGACGGATATTCTCGTAGGTGAGGTCGGTAACACGCATGATGGGACGCTTCTTGATGGCCCATACCACATTGACGTCGTCGCCTAACTTGATAGTGCCCACCTTGAAACCTAATTTGGTGTATTTGGCCTGCGAGGGCTTATCGTCATCCTTCAATTCTTCTATCTGGAAGGCACTGCGGATAATGCTGGCGAAGTGACGAAGGTTATCCTTCAACTCTGAGTCCTTCTCGGCTGCTGACAGCATACGGAAGATGTCATTTTCCTGAATATCCCAAACGGAACTCTTGGTAAGAGTCTTCAGACTCAATGCCTTGCTTTCTTTACTTTCTTTTGTCTCTTTAGTCATATTCTTTTGAGTAAATTCATGTTTTCGTGTGCAAATGTACGAAAAAAAGTGAAAAATTTATTGTCAGCAATGATTTTTTAATTTATTCTTTGTAATTTTGCACCAAATTATGTCAGAACCATTAGCTGAACGTCTACGTCCGCGTACATTGGATGATTACATAGGACAGAAACATCTGGTGGGCGAGGGTGCGGTACTGCGCAAGATGATTGATGCAGGCCGTATATCCTCTTTTATATTATGGGGACCACCGGGAGTGGGCAAAACAACGCTGGCACAGATTATTGCCAACAAGTTGGAAACGCCGTTCTATACGCTATCGGCTGTAACCAGTGGTGTAAAGGATGTACGTGACGTGATAGAGAGGGCCCAGAAGGGACGTTTTTTCAACGAGACTTCACCTGTTTTATTTATAGACGAGATTCACCGTTTCTCGAAATCACAACAGGACTCGCTATTGGGCGCTGTAGAAAAGGGAATAGTGACGCTGATTGGTGCCACGACGGAAAATCCATCGTTTGAAGTGATTCGACCGTTGCTGTCGCGCTGTCAACTGTATGTACTGAAATCGTTGGAAAAGGACGATTTACTGGAATTGCTGAACAGAGCTTTGACTCAGGACGTATTTCTGAAAGAGCGTCATATCAAGTTGAAGGAAACAGGCGCCATGCTTCGCTATAGCGGTGGCGATGCACGTAAGTTGCTGAATATCTTGGAATTGGTTGTAGAAACAGCAGGTGAAGGCGATATAGAAATTACTGATGCCTTTGTCGAACAATGTCTGCAACAGAATCCGTTAGCCTACGACAAAGATGGTGAAATGCACTACGACATTATTTCGGCCTTTATCAAGTCGATTCGTGGCTCTGATCCTGATGCGGCACTCTACTGGATGGCACGAATGATAGAGGGTGGGGAAGACCCTCAGTTTATTGCCAGAAGACTGGTAATTTCTGCTGCTGAGGACATCGGTTTGGCCAATCCAAATGCGCTGTTGTTGGCAAATGCCGCTTTCGATGCTGTGATGAAAATAGGGTGGCCTGAGGGGCGTATTCCGTTGGCAGAATGTGCTGTATATCTGGCTACGTCGCCCAAGAGCAATTCGGCTTATTTGGGTATTGATGCTGCTTTAGGACTAGTCCAAAGAACTGGAAATCAGTCTGTTCCGTTGCATCTACGTAATGCGCCCACGAAGCTGATGAAGGATCTGGGTTATCATGACGGTTATAAATATTCGCATGATTATCCAGGACATTTTACACCTCAGCAGTATATGCCTGACGCTTTACAACAAGAGCGTTTGTGGCATGGTCAACACTCGCCAGCAGAAGAAAAACTGTACGAAAGGATGGTCAGTTATTGGGGCGATAGATATAAGAAGTAAGATGGATGTTGTAAGAAATTATGGAATATAACGAGATTGTCACGCAGGTTATAGAATTCTTGGGTACTTTTGCCTTTGCCATATCTGGAATACGTCACGCTGCAGCCAAACATTTTGACTGGTTTGGTGGCTATGTGTGCGGTATTGCCGTAGCTATCGGAGGAGGTACGATTCGTGACGTCATGCTGGGTGCAACGCCATTCTGGATGACCAATCCATTTTATATGATATGTACAGCATTAGCGTTGGTATTTGTTATTATTTTTGCCAAGCACATGGAAGGTCTGCGTAATACGTGGTTTGTTTTCGATACTTTAGGATTAGCACTTTTTACTATTGCAGGAATGCAGAAATCGTTGGCTTTCGGACAACCATATTGGGTGGCGATTATTATGGGTTGTATTACGGGTTCTGCTGGTGGCGTCATCCGTGATGTTTTGCTGAATAATGAGCCAGTCATTTTTCAGCGCGAAATTTATGCAATGGCATCAGTAGCTGGCGGAATAACATATTGGACACTAGATTATTATCATTCGCCAATTGAAGTAACAGTTATCGTTACATTCCTTTTAATTTGTCTGATTCGTTTCTTGGCAGTCCGCTATCATTTATCGCTTCCAATTTTGAAAAGCGAATGAATTTCTTGAATATTAAATCTGATTCAATCCACATGATTAAAAATCGTAATATGAACAAATTACAATATTATCTATTTATCATAAAAATACGAACTACCCTAATAATCCGAACTAAAATTGCATATTTTCTGTAATTCAGGAATTTGCAATCGTTTTAGTTCGGATTATTTTTGTATATTTGCTCCATAACCCCTAAATATGGTGCTTATGGATATTAAAAATTTAAAAGAGAACTGGTCTAAGTTGATTCGTCATCTTGAATCACAAGACTATTCAAGGTCAGAAATCTCCTTATGTGAGAAAACTATTAAGAAGATCTTAGAGAG
>JAFVHO010000140.1 GCA_017474485.1 Prevotella sp. | reverse complement strand
GGGCACAGCCTCGGTGTTCTGCTCCTTTGGAGTGGCCTTGATGTAGTAGATGTCTTGTCCGGGCTTGCTGACGGCATTGTTACCGAGGTCGACGCCTAAGCCTATCAGACCGCCAAACACGATGTTGCCAAAGGCCCATCCGTTCACCTTACGGTTCAGGATAATGTCCTCGTAAGTGTAGTTAGGTGATGTTATCTTGATGTGTTGCCCATCCAGATGCTGTCGCTTAACTTTTACCTCAGCAGGTAACACCACATCCTCATAGGTCTGATAGCTGGTTGTAATTGTCATCGGCTCAGTAAACTTACCGTTAATCTGTATCGTAGCCGTCGTTCCCGACACTATCGTGGCGCACGAGCTGAACAGCGTCGCCACACAGGCTGCCATTGCAGCCATCATCATTGTTTTCTTCTTCATCGTTCTTATATTATAATTCTCTACACCCCTAATCTACCTTGAACCCTAAATTAAGCTGAAAACGAATTTCCGTATTGTCATCACTGATATCTTTCTTCCATTTTGTCTTATCGTCCCAAATATTTTGTTCAATAATGGTATTATTAATATACATGTTTTTAATTATAAGCCACAAAGGTATAACGCCGTCTGCTTCAGGAACAAATTCTGGAGAATGACGCGAGTACCATCCAACAATTGCGGAAAGTGATGCCTTAGGAGGAATCGTAAATATTGTATCCGTCGGATGGTCTTTAAAAGAAGAAAAGCCCTGAACTCCTATGTCTTGAAAATATACATTATGTATTTGAATATTATAATTTGATATCATAGGAGTAGTTATAATTTTTATACTATCGTTGGTATTGTTATTAATATCGAAACAATAACTATACCATGACTCACATGATATAAACAAGAATGTGATGGCGATTGTGATACAACGCGTTAACATTCTAAGAATTTTATTATGATTATACATATTCATTGACCCCATGAGCCTTGATTATTTATAGTCGGTAACGTTCATTGACAGGAGATTCGAACGGTAACGTTCCAATGAATAGAACACACCCGATGATACTGCCACACGATTCAACGCCTGCCAGTCGACACCGACACCAGCAGTGATGCCAATCTCGTAGTCGAGCGGCTGACTAATAATAAGGTTGTCACCAAACGTTGGCACAAACGTCAATTTCCCTTTTTCTGTCTGCGCCTGCGCTATTGTAGCAACACACATCAATACAAATAAAATAAGTCTATTCGTCATCGTCTTGTTTTTAAATTTTCGACAAAGGTATGAAAAATATCTCAATTCACAATGCTTTAGGCAAAAAAATGATGTAATCTCTGCGGATGGCCGCTCAGAAAGAACACAAAAAGAAAACGTGGACAAGTTACTTCGTCTACGTCTTTCTGGGTATCGGCAAACACCTTAACTGCTTAAACGAGTAAAAGTCCACGCCATCAGGCGCGAACTATCTACTTCAGTTCTTGCAGTCCTTATGTGAAAATTTGCCGATTTTCGAAAGACAAGAATCTAAAAGTGGACGTTCATCCTATATGTCCCGTGTTATATCTCTTTCTCAGCCCATAGGCCTCATCGTTTTTAGGGTTCAACATTATTATAATTATGCGTTTACAAAATCTAATTCATTCCGTTTGATAACAAGTGGGTAGCGTTCGGGATGGCGTAGGCTGTCTATTTCCAAATCCACATCAAGATCGGGCCATTCAGTTACTTCCGCTTCTTCCGTCCGAAGATGTGACTGTAGCTTTTCATGAGTTTGCGCACCAACAGGAAACCGTCAATGGCGGTAATGCTATTGGATACAAGGCCAGCAATAAGTTCCCCTTTGCTACCGGATTGCTGGGATGCCGTCAGGCCGTGCCAGAGATCTGTTATGTGATCTGACTCCTGCTGAATACCTGTTTTCAGCTCGTCCTTGCGTGCCTGTATTTCTGTGAGAGAACTGTATGCCATTGAGAAATTGAGAAATTGAGAGAATGAGAAAATGAGAAATTGAGAGAATGAGAAAATGAGGAATTGAGAGATTAATTGAGTAGCACGTCAGCCAGGAAACTGACAAGTGGACGCTCAATCCACGCTTTGCGGTTGAAGAAAACAAGGACGAGAAGCGCCAGGAAAAAGAGGGCTACGAGGAAGAAAGCGAAGGCAGTGCCCGTCAGCGGTTCGAGCCAATAGACGCAGGCAAAGGAGAGATAGAATAAAAAGGCAATGCCTAACAGAAGCAGTACGATAGTGAGCGTAAGGGCTGTTACTAAACGTACTATCTTCTGGATGACGTCAAGCTTCAGGTACTCGCCCTGAAGCCCAACGTAATTCTTGACAGATTCCACCAATTGCGCGATGGACTCTACGTTCTTGTCGCTTGACAACATCTTGTTGCTTGAGTATTACGATTGTTATGCTTCAACTTCGGGAGCTGCATCGGCAATATCGTCGACGAGGTCGCTCACCTGTTTGCGACTCAACTTGATGTTGTGCTTCTTCATGAAGTCATCGACAGCACCTGTAATCTTAACACGAGTGTCGGCACCCTTTTCAGGAGCTAACAAAAGACCAATCACTGCTCCGGCTAATGCGCCGCCGAGAAATGCGCCTAAATAACCTAAACTTCTCATAATATTTAATAATTTTAATAAGTAAAACAAGTTTCCGCAGGCAAATATACGGAAAGTTTTCGAAATTAACAAACTTTACGCACCTTTTTTTCTGAATTTGATGTATAATTCGTATCTTTGCGCTGTTTTTTAGGAACAACGAATAATTTCATAGTATAAAGATTAAAGAAAAAAGTATGAAAAAGTACACCTTAATTTGCGCAGCAGTATGCGCAGCAATGGCTTTCACAAGTTGTAAATCTAGTGAGAGTGCCTATAAGCAGGCTTATTTGAAAGCTAAGCAGCAAGAGGAATTGCTGCAGCGTCAGCAGGCTGAACAACAGACCGCTGCCGTTCAGCAGGCAGAGGCCGCTGTCGTAACACCTTTGCAGGAGAAAGCTGCCAACAATACACAGGTTATAGATAATGGCGATAACGTACAGGTTCGACAGGAGACAGTGTCAGTGGTTAACGGTGCTGGCCTGAATAATTTTAGCGTGGTCGTTGGTTCATTCTCTCTGAAGGCTAATGCTGAGGGACTGCAGCAGACATTGAGACAGCAGGGTTATAACGCTCAGGTGGTTGTTAATAATAATGTAGAACCCGCTATGTATCGCGTAGTTGCTACGACATTTGCTACGAAGGCTGAGGCTGTTGCAAGCCGTGCTTCGTTGCAGGGACAGTATCCTGGAGCTTGGCTGCTTTACGCTAAATAAGAATTTTCACTAATTCTTCGGCCTGAAGGTCAAAGTGTGGCACGCATTCTCTCTATAGATTACGGAAAGAAACGAACGGGGCTGGCTGTATCCGACCCGCTACAGTTGATAGCTGGCGGGTTAGCTACAGTAGCTACACATGAACTGTACGACTATCTGACGCAATATGTGGCGAGAGAGCAGGTAGAGCGTATTGTTATTGGTGAGCCTCGTCAGCCCAATGGACAGCCCAGCGAGAATCTGGCGCGTGTTCAGCAGTTCGTGAACCGTTGGCGTAAGCAACGTCCTGATATTCCCATCGAATACTACGACGAGCGCTTTACTTCCGTCTTGGCACATCAGGCCATGCTCGATGCCGGACTGAAAAAGAAAGCACGTCAAGACAAAGCGCTGGTAGATGAAATCTCTGCCACCATCATTTTGGAGGACTACCTCCGCTCTCGTAAGTAATCATAATTCTCAATTCTCAATTTTCAATTCTCAATTAGAATGATCTTACCTATTTATATATATGGTCAGCCCGTTTTGCGAAAGGTGGCTGAAGACATTACGCCCGACTACCCTGAACTGAAGCAATTGATAGCTGATATGTGGGAGACGTTGGCCGAGAGTGAAGGCATCGGACTGGCTGCTCCGCAGATTGGCCGTGCCATCCGCCTGTCTGTCATTGACCTCGATGTGCTCTCTGAGGATATGCCTGAATATCAGGGATTCAAGCAGGTGTTCATCAATCCGCACATTATCGAGACTGACGACTCCAAGACCGATTCCAGTGAGGAGGGCTGCCTGTCGCTGCCTGCCATCCACGAAAAGGTTGTGCGCCCCACGCGCATCCATGTGGAATGGGACGACGAGCAGTTCCAGCATCACGATGAATGGATTGAGGGTTACTTGGCTCGCGTGATGCAGCATGAGTTCGACCATTTGGATGGAAAAATGTTTATCGACCATATTTCGTCATTGCGTAAACAACTCATTAAAAGCAAATTGAAGGCACTCACACAGGGACGCTATCGTTGTGGTTACAAGACCAAACCGGTGAGGAGGTAAAAAAGTAAAAAAGTAAAAAAGTAAAAAAGTAAACAGGTAAACAGCTGAGTGAAAGGGATGGTCTTTGTAGGTTTGAAGGTGGAAGGCTGATAGGTCTTTTACTTTTTTACCTTTTTACCTTTTTACCTTTAAAAGCACAGTTTAATACCGACCGACTGGTGATGATAGGACGCTCGGCACTCTATTATGAAGACTATGTGCTGAGTATCCAATACTTTAATCAGGCTATTTCCGCCAAGCCCTATCTCTATGAACCGTGGTTCTATAGAGCTGTGGCCAAATACTATCTCGACGACTATGCTGGTGCTGAACGTGACTGCTCTGAGGCTATCGAACGCAATCCTTATATCGTAGGCAGTTATGAACTGCGTGGACTTTGTCGTATTCAGCAGAAGAACTTTGAATCAGCTATCAGCGACTATAACACTGCTCTACGCTACGACCCTGAGGCACAGGGTCTTTGGCATAACCGTGCCTTGTGTCGTATCCAGCAGAAGGACTACGAGGGCGCTTTGAAGGATTTGGACTCTATGGCGACACGTTGGAGCAAAAACGCGCGTGTTCCCGCTATGCAGGCCGAAGCCTATCTGCTGTTGAAGGATACTACGAAGGCCATTAGCGCACTCGACAAGAGTATAGCGCTCGATGCCTACAACGGCGGTGTATGGGCGCAACGTGCCAGTATTGCGCTGGCTCGTTCGGAATGGAAGGATGCTGAGGGATTCCTCAACAAGGCCATCCACCTGTTGCCCAAAGAGGCAGGTTTGTATATCAACCGTGCTATGGCTCGCTTTAACCAAAGTAATCTGCGTGGTGCGATGGCCGACTATGATGCTGCACTCGATTTCGATCCCAACAACTTCCTCGGACATTATAACCGAGGCTTGTTGCGTGCCCAGGTGGGCGATGACAACCGTGCCATCACCGACTTCGACTTCGTGCTGAAACTGGAGCCTGACAACCTCATGGCCCTTTATAATCGTGCACTGCTGTTGGAACAAACTGGTAACCCGCGTGCGGCTATACGTGACTATTCCAAGGTTATTGATGAGTATCCGAACTTCTGGACCGGTTTACACCAGCGTGCGCAATGCTATCGTAAACTGGGCATGACGAAGCAGGCTGAACTGGACGAGTTCCGTATTCTCAAAGCACAAATCGACAAGCGTTTCGGCAAGCAGCCGCGCCTGTCGAAGAAGCAGATGCGTAAGCGTAGCGACGAGGATATCGAGAAATATAACCAGCTGGCGATGGCCGACGAGGAAGATTCTCAGCAGGAGTATCAGAGTGCCTATCGCGGTAAGGTTCAAAACCAGAAGGTTGGCATGGACTATCAGCCCATGTATGTACTGTCTACGCAACGTCAACAGAGTGCTGTCAAACAGTATATCGCTTACGACCGCCAGGTGGACTCGTTGAATCGTGTGTTGCCGCCCGACCAGCAACTCTACATTGTTTGTGGTGAGAGCACTATCAAGGATGCCACGCCCTATATTCAGCGCGATCCTACATCTGTCATCTCCCTATGGTTGCAAGCCATCATTCAGGCTCAGCAAGACAGTACGGACGTACCCTTGATGACAGCGCACCTGTTGGAAAACCTGACGCAGGCTATCAATCTGGCGCCAGCTAATGCCTACCTACACTACAACCGAGGAAATGCCTACGTTCGTTGTATCGAGTTCCAGCATGCTATCGAAGACTATACGCGTGCCATCCAGCTTGACCCAAATCTGGCCGAGGCTTATTACAACCGTGGGCTGGCCCGATTAGCTTTGAAACAGCAGGACGAAGCTATTGCTGACCTATCGAAAGCGGGTGAATTGGGAATCTATACGGCTTACAGTATCATTAAAAGGCAACGGAAACAGTGAGAAATTAAGATTTTAGAGTTAAGAATTAAGAAAAAATGTGTGTTAGGCAAAATTTCTCTAAACTATAATCCCCTAAACTCTAAACTTTTTTGTACCCTTGCACGCGATTTAAATTTAAACATATCTCGTATTTATGGAAATTAAGATTACCTTCCCTGACGGATCTGTTCGTTCGTATGAACAGGGCGTCACCGGATTTCAGATTGCCGAAAGCATTTCTCCTGCTTTGGCACGCAGCGTTGTCAGCTGTGGCGTGAATGGAGAAACCGTTGAGTTAAACCGTCCTATTATGGAGGACGCATCGATTGCCCTCTATAAGTTCGACGACGAGCAGGGTAAGCATACCTTCTGGCACACCTCTGCCCACCTGTTGGCCGAGGCTCTGCAGGAATTGTATCCTGGCATCCAGTTCGGTTTCGGACCTGCTGTCGAGAACGGATTCTTCTATGATGTCCTGCTGCCCAATGGCGAGATGATCAAGGAGAGTGACTTCCCAACGATTGAAGCAAAGATGAAGGAACTGGCTGGCAAAAAGGAGCCCGTGGTTCGCAAGGAGGTGGCTAAGGCCGATGCCTTGAAGCAGTTTGCTGCCGATGGCCAGACTTACAAGTGCGAACACATTGAGCAGGACTTGGAAGACGGTTCTATCACAACCTATACGCAGGGCGCATTCACCGACCTCTGCCGTGGTCCGCACCTTGTGGATACAGGCGAAATCAAGGCCGTGAAGCTCACCTCTGTTGCTGGTGCCTTCTGGCGTGGCGATGCCAACCGCGAGCAGATGCAGCGTCTCTACGGTATCTCGTTCCCCAAGAAGAAGATGCTCGACGAGTATCTTGAGATGCTGGAGGAGGCTAAGAAGCGCGACCATCGTAAGATCGGTAAGGAGATGGAACTCTTTATGTTCTCAGATAAGGTAGGTAAGGGTCTGCCCATTTGGTTGCCAAAGGGTACCGAACTCCGTCTGCGCCTTCAGGACCACCTGCGCAAGGTACAGAAGCGTTTCGGCTATCAGGAGGTGATTACTCCACATATTGGTTCTAAGAACCTCTACGTTACCTCTGGTCACTATGCTCACTACGGTAAGGATTCATTCCAGCCTATCCATACACCTGAGGAGGACGAGGAGTACATGCTGAAGCCAATGAACTGTCCTCACCACTG
>JAFVHO010000139.1 GCA_017474485.1 Prevotella sp. | reverse complement strand
TTGGAACGCGTGTTAGTCAGGAAACCTTCGCGTTTGCCCTCAAAATGACGGAACACGATATCACCCACTACAGCATCCAAGATGGCATCGCCCAGGAACTCCAGTCGCTCATTGTTGACAGGACGTCCCTTCTCGTTGCGTTTGGAAGCACTCTTGTGAAGCAGCGCTTGCTTGTAGAGGTTGATATCGTGGGGATAGAAACCAAGAATGTCATAAAGGGCTGAAAAAAGCTCCTTCTCCTGGCGGAAAGGGAGCTTTATTCTATCGATGATGTCGTTAACCCACATACTTCTTGAAGACTACACAAGCGTTGTGACCACCAAATCCGAAGGTATTGCTGAGACCAGCACGCACCTCAAGCTTCTGAGCCTTGTTGAAGGTGAAGTTAAGGTTGTAGTCAATCTCCTCGTCCTTATCATCTTCCTCGTGATTGATGGTGGGAGGAACGATATCGTTCTGGACAGCCAGAACGGTAGCCATAGCCTCAACAGCACCAGCAGCACCCAACAGGTGACCAGTCATTGACTTCGTCGACGAGATATTCAGCTTGAAGGCTGCATCACCAAACACCTCCTTGATAGCCTTGGCCTCAGAGATGTCACCCACGTGGGTAGAAGTACCATGAACGTTGATGTAGTCAATCTCGTCAGGCTGCATACCAGCATCTTCAAGGGCATTCTTCATGACGAGGATAGCGCCCAGACCCTCAGGATGAGAGGCTGTGATGTGGTGAGCATCAGCGCTCATACCAGCACCAATCATCTCGGCATAAATCTTGGCACCACGAGCCTTGGCGTGCTCCAGCTCTTCAAGAATCAGACAGCCTGCACCTTCACCCATGATGAAACCATCACGACTGGCACTGAAAGGACGTGAAGCCTTCTCAGGTTCGTCGTTACGTGTAGACAGGGCCTTCATGGCATTGAAACCACCAACACCCGTCTCGCAGATAGCAGCCTCAGCACCACCAGCAACGATGGCGTTAGCCTTGCCCAGGCGAATCAGGTTGAAAGCATCAGCCAATGCATTCGATGAAGAAGCACAAGCAGAAGCTGTGATATAGTTGGGGCCGTGGAAGCCATACATAATAGAAATCTGACCAGCAGCAATGTCTGCAATCATCTTGGGGATGAAGAAGGGGTTGAACTTTGGTCCATCCTCACGATGTGCACCATAGTAAGCTACCTCGTCCTCGAAGGTCTTGATACCACCAATACCTACGCCATAGACGACACCAATACGGTTCTTGTCCTCAGCTTCCAAGTCCATGCCGCTGTCCTCGACAGCCTGCTTGGCAGCAATAATGGCCAACTGGGTATAGCGGTCCATCTTACGGGCCTCTTTGCGATCTATGTATGCATTAACGTCAAGACCTTTCACCTCGCAGGCAAACTGGGTCTTGAATTTTGATGCATCGAACAGTGTAATAGGTGCAGCTCCGCTCTTACCAGCCACCATAGCCTCCCAAGTGTCCTTAGGATTATTACCAAGTGGCGTAACGGCACCCATGCCTGTTACTACTACTCTTTTTAATTCCATAAAATGTTGAAATTTAGAAAATGAGAAAATGAGAAAATGAGAGATTATAGCCGCCTAACAGCTACAATTTCTCATTTTCTCATTATCTCAATCTCTCATTATCGATAGTGATTTATTTTGCGTTCTCCTCGATGTAAGCGATAGCGTCACCAACAGTACCGATCTTCTCAGCCTTATCGTCGGGAATAGAGATACCAAACTCCTTCTCGAACTCCATAATCAGCTCAACGGTATCCAGTGAGTCAGCACCCAGGTCGTTTGTGAAACTTGCCTCGGGCTTTACTTCTGCTTCATCAACACCGAGTTTGTCTACGATAATAGCCTTTACTTTGCTTTCAATTTCTGACATAATTTTCTTCTTTAAAATGTTAATAAATGATTTCTTATTCTGAAAACTTTGCGACCAAGTTGTCGCTTAGCGGGTGCAAAGTAACACATTTTTATTGAGTTACGCAAATTTTTTTAAGAAAAAAGCATACTTTTATGCACAAACACCCCTAACCTGTGCAACTTTTTGGGCTAAAAAGTGGATTTTTGACACTTTTATGCTACAATTTTTCACGTCTGATTGGATAATTGTTGCGCAGAAATTCGAATTTAGAGGGGTCATTTTTCAGTTTTTCACTATCAATGAGAGGATTATATAGTTCGAGAGCAGATTGCCTATCTGATAAATCGGCAGGAAGTGGTGGAGGAAGGATGTGTCCTGGATGCAATAATCCAAAATGTTGACACAGCGCATCAATCACCATATTGTCAGCATTCACCTTGCCATCAGCTGAATAGCCAGCAATATGTGGTGTACCAATGAAGACTTTGTTCAGCAAATCGAGATTGAGGTTTGGCTCACCTTCCCAAACGTCGAGGATAGCATCGCGTACCCTACCCTCTTTTAGTGCCTGCAGCAAGGCAGCATTGTCTACCACCTCACCACGACTAGTATTTATTACATAAGGTACGCGCGAAAGCTGATGGAAGAAATCGTCATCAGCCATGTGGTAAGTGGCGTACTCTCCTTCACGACTCAAAGGAACGTGGAAAGTAATGATATCAGCCTCGCGCTCGATGACGTCGAGCGAAACAAAAGAAGAATCATCCAGTAAAGGGTCGCACACCAAGATGCGCATACCCAAACGTTCTGCGACAGCCTTCACCTTAGAGCCTACATGACCACAACCCACAATACCAATCGTAGCGCGCTGTAAATCAATTCCTTTCTGTTGCTGCAATAGCAGTAACGAACATTCCAGATATTGTGACACAGAACCAGCATTACAACCTGGGCAATTGGTCCAGTAAATACCTGCCTTCGTCATGTAGTCAGTATCGATATGGTCGAAACCTATCGTTGCAGTAGCAACAAACTGAACCTTACTATCTTTAAGCAATTGCTCGTCACAACGGGTACGAGTCCGTACTATCAGCGCATCAGCATCACGAACATCATCTGCAGTGATTTCTGAACCACGCAGATAAACCACATCGTCAGCCAAAAGGGCTAATTTTTCGCGAATATAAGGTATTTTATCGTCTACTACTATCTTCATAACGCTGCAAAGATATTAAAAAGTTAAGAGTTAAGAGTTAAGAATTAAGAAAAAATGCGATTCAAATGTAATTTTATTAATTCTTAACTCTTAATTATTAATTAAAAGTTGTATCTTTGCAGCAGAAACAAACAAACGAGTAATTATGACTTTTACTGAAAATGCTAATAAAATCTTTAATCAGGCGATTCGCGACTATCACCTGAAGGACCATGTTGACACTCCTATCAACAATCCCTATGAGCGTGACAGTATAGAGTACAGTCTATATCTGAAATGCTGGATTGATACGGTACAGTGGCATCTGGAGGATATTATTCGCGACCCACACATTGACCCAGCAGAGGCTTTAGGGCTGAAGCGTCGTATTGATCGCTCGAATCAGGATCGCACAGACTTGGTAGAGGAAATTGACAGCTACTTCCGTCAGTTGTACAGCGAGGTCAAGCCCTTGCCTGATGCACGTCTGAACACAGAGAGCCCTGCATGGGCAGTAGATCGTCTGAGTATTCTGGCGCTGAAGATTTGGCACATGCAGGAGCAGACAGAGCGCAAGGATGCTGACAAGGAGCACATCCAGAAATGTCAGGCTAAGCTCGACGTGTTGCTGGAACAACAAGTAGACCTCTCGACTGCTATCGACCAGTTGTTGGAGGATATCGAGGCAGGACGCAAATACATGAAGGTGTATCGCCAGATGAAGATGTATAATGACCCTGCCACCAATCCGGTACTTTACAAGAAATGAAGAAAGAGCACATTCTTGTCATCCGGTTCTCTGCCTTAGGCGATGTGGCTATGGTGGTGCCTGTGGTGTGGTCGTTGGCACATCAGTACCCTGATGTGCGTATCACTGTGCTAAGTCGTGGTTTTGCTCGTCCGTTCTTTGAAGACTTGGCACCCAATGTTGGTTTCATGGAAGCTGACCTGAAGCGAGAGTATCATGGCATCAGAGGACTGAATGCCCTATATCGTCGATTGGCTGCCAAGCAGTTTACTGCCGTAGCCGACCTGCATAGTGTGCTACGTTCCAGTTTCCTGCGCATGCGCTTCAACTTGAATCGCTATCATGTAGCCCATATCGATAAGCATCGTAAGGGACGTCGCCATCTGACAGCTGCATCTTCGAAAAAGGAACTGATTCAGCAACCCACCTCGTTCGAGAACTATTCAGACGTCTTTAAGCGACTGGGCTATCCTGTCACGATAGAGTTCCACAGCATCTTTGAAAATACACCTACAGGCAAAGGCGACCTTTCCCTGTTGCCAGAATCCATTATCTCACCTCTCACCTCTCACCTCTCCTCTCTAATCGGCATCGCTCCCTTTGCTGCCCACGATGGAAAGATATACCCTCCGCAGTTGATGGAGCAGGTCATCAAACAGTTGACAGAAAAGCATCCTGATGCCCGTATCCTGCTTTTTGGACGTGGCGAGAAAGAAAACCAACTCTTTGGAGAGTGGTGCAAACAATACCAACAGTGCATCTTCGTGAGTCAGCATCTGGAGAACATCCAGCAGGAACTGATCCTGATGAGCCACCTTAGCGTGATGCTCTCTATGGATTCTGCCAATATGCACATGGCTTCGCTTGTTGCCACACCAGTGGTCAGCGTATGGGGTGCTACCCATCCATACGCAGGCTTTATGGGTTGGGGACAAAATGCAGAAAACATTGTACAGGTAGACCTCGACTGTCGTCCTTGCAGCATCTATGGACAGAAACCCTGCAAGCGTGGCGACTATGCCTGTATGAACATGATTAAACCAGAAACTATCGTTGAGAAAATCAACTCTCTATTACAAACTAAACAAAACAATTAAGCGTATGAAAAAGTATGTTTGCGACACCTGTGGTTATGTGTATGACCCAGCAGTAGGCGATCCCGATGGCGGCATCGCTCCAGGCACAGCCTTTGAAGATCTCCCTGATGATTGGGTATGCCCCGTCTGCGGAGTAGGAAAAGATGATTTCTCTGTAGAGGAATAAGCCCACTAAAATCAACAAATTAAGGTTGGAACTTATGTTTCCGACCTTCTTTTTTGAAATAATTCTTAATTCTTAATTCTTAATTAATTTGTACCTTTGCACCCAAAATAAACGTTTATAAGAAAAGATGTCATTAAAATGTGGTATTGTGGGACTGCCCAATGTGGGTAAGTCTACTTTGTTCAACTGCCTCTCGAGTGCAAAGGCACAGGCAGCAAATTTTCCTTTTTGTACGATTGAACCCAATGTGGGTGTGATAACCGTTCCTGACGAGCGACTGACGAAACTCGCAGAACTCGTTCATCCTGGTCGTATCGTGCCTGCAACTTGTGAAATCGTTGATATAGCTGGCCTCGTAAAGGGTGCCTCGAAGGGTGAAGGCTTGGGAAACAAGTTCCTTGGAAACATTCGCGAGACGGATGCGATTATCCATGTATTGCGTTGTTTTGAAGATGAAAACATCACTCACGTGGATGGGACAATTGACCCCATTCGCGATAAGGAAATCATTGATACGGAGCTGCAACTCAAGGACTTAGAGACTATTGAGAGTCGTTTGGCTAAGACAGAAAAAGCTGCTGCAGCAGGCAATAAGGACGCAAAGATTGAGGTTGCTGTGCTGAAGGCCTACAAAGAGGTGCTGGAGCAAGGCAAGAATGCCCGTATCGTAGAATTCGAGACGAAGGATGAGCAGGATTGCGCCAAGAATCTGTTCCTGTTGACTGCCAAGCCCGTATTGTACGTCTGCAACGTGGGTGAGGCTGATGCCAAGAGTGGTAATGCTTTTACGCAGAAGGTCGAAGAACTGGCTAAGGAAGAAGGTGCAGAGTCGATGGTAATAGCTGCCAAGACAGAAGAAGATATCGCAGAGTTGGAAAGCTATGAGGACAAGCAACTGTTCTTGGAGGAATTGGGCTTGGAGGAGAGTGGCGTCAATCGTTTGATTAAGAAGGCTTATGCTCTGCTGAACCTTGAGACTTTCATTACAGCTGGAGAAATGGAGGTGAAGGCTTGGACGTATAAGAAGGGCTGGAAGGCTCCTCAGTGCGCTGGTGTCATCCATACTGATTTCGAAAAGGGCTTTATCCGTGCAGAGGTCATCAAATACGACGACTATATCCAGTATGGTTCTGAGGCTGCTGTCCGTGAGGCAGGTAAGATGGGTATTGAAGGTAAGGAATATGTGGTGCAGGACGGCGACATCATGCACTTTAGATTCAATGTATAACAACGAACACGAATTTCACGAATTAAACGAATAATTAGATGTTCTCGTTATTGTTTATCAATTGGAATCCATCGCTGACGATAGGTCCGTTTCGCTGGTACTCGCTATGCTGGTTGATTGGCTTAGCATTGGCTTTCTGTGTAGTGAAAAAGCTGTATAAGGAACAGAAAATCAAGGACGAATACTTCGACCCCTTGTTTATCTATTGCTTCTTAGGTATTTTGATAGGTGCCCGTCTGGGTCATTGTCTCTTCTATCAGCCTGACTATTTCCTGACTTCAGGCAAAGGCTTTATTGAGATGCTGTTGCCTATTCATTTCTTAGCAGATGGTGGCTGGAAGTTTACTGGTTATGAAGGATTGGCCTCACATGGTGGTACCTTAGGTCTGATGATTGCCCTCTGGCTCTATGTCCGCAAGACGAAACTCAGCATTTGGACAGTACTCGATAATATCGCCATCGCTACAGGTACTACCGCTTGCTTTATCCGTTTGGGCAACCTCATGAACTCAGAGATTATTGGTAAGGTAACGGATGTGCCCTGGGCCTTTATCTTCGAGCGTGTTGACCTGATGCCTCGTCATCCTGGCCAGCTTTACGAAGCGATTGCATACGGTATTCTGTTTGGTATCATGTGGTATTTGCATAAGAAGATGCCAGAGAAAATCGGCACAGGCTGGTACTTTGGTTTCTGCCTCTTCTATATCTTTACCTTCCGCTTCCTGATTGAGTATACAAAGGAAATCCAAGAAGCTTTTGAGGCTACGTTACCTTTTGATATGGGACAGATACTCTCTATTCCGTTTATAATCCTCGGCATCGTCTGTATGATAAGAGCCAAGAAATAGTTATTTTGCAGCTATTTTCCTGAGACGATTTTTTTGATATCGTTAAGCTTGTTGAGTGCTTCGAGAGGCGTGAGATTGTTCACGTCGAGGCCAAGGATTTCGTCGCGGACTTGACAAAGGACGGGGTCGTCCAATTGGAAGAAGGAGAGTTGCATTCCCTCTCGGCTCTGGGCAATCTCTGCTGTAGGCTTGCCAACAGTACCTACAGAAGCATTATCCGTCTCTAGCTGTTTCAGAATGACGTTAGCGCGCTTGACAATGCTCTTGGGCATACCAGAAATCTCTGCCACATGGATACCAAACGAGTGCTCTGAGCCACCTTTTTCCAGTTTGCGTAGGAAGATGACCTTTCCTTCCACCTCCTTCACAGAGACGTTGTAGTTCTTGATGCGTTTGAAGTTTTTCTCCATCTCGTTCAACTCGTGATAATGCGTCGCAAACAGCGTACGAGCCTGAGCCTTAGGCTGTTCGTGCAGATATTCTACGATGGCCCACGCTATTGAGATACCATCATAAGTGCTGGTGCCTCGTCCTAATTCGTCGAAGAGCACCAAAGATCGGGGCGTTACGTTATTCAGGATGTTCGAAGCCTCCGTCATCTCTACCATAAAGGTCGATTCGCCCAAAGAAATATTGTCTGAGGCCCCTACCCTTGTGAATATCTTATCCACCAAGCCTATTTTCGCGCTCTCTGCAGGCACAAAGCTACCAATCTGAGCAAGTAATACTATCAAGGCTGTCTGGCGCAACAGAGCCGATTTACCAGCCATATTAGGACCAGTAATGATGATGATTTGCTGACGATCAGAATCGAGGTAGATATCATTGGGCACATAATGCTCGCCCATAGGCAGCTGTGTCTCGATAACAGCGTGGCGACCCTGCTTGATATCAATAACGTCACTGGCGTCAATGACAGGACGCACATAATGGTTCTCCTCTGCTGTCTTGGCAGCACTCAGCAGACAGTCCAGATGGGCAATGACATTAGCATTAATCTGTATCTGAGGAATAAACTCCTGCATGGCCATGACGAGGTCGTTGAAGAGCTGTGCCTCGAGTGACAGAATCTTGTCCTCAGCACCCAGAATCTTCTCTTCGTACTCCTTCAACTCCTGCGTGATATAACGCTCTGCCTGAGCCAGCGTCTGCTTGCGCACCCACTCCTGAGGTACCTTATCCTTATACGTGTTGCGCACCTCCAGATAATAGCCAAACACATTGTTATAGCCTACCTTCAGCGAGCTGATGCCCGTTTCTTGGGCCTCGCGTTCCTGTATTTGCAAAAGATAGTCCTTACCTGAATAAGCTATATGGCGCAATTCATCCAAATCGGCATTTACTCCATCACGAATCACGCCTCCCTTGGCTACCTGCTGTGGTGGGTCGTTCTGTATCTCGCGTTCTATTCTGTCGCGAATGCTCTCGCAGAGGTTCAGTTGCTCCCCTACCCTTTTCAGCGATTCGTTGTTAGCATAGAGACACGCTGTCTTGATGGGTTGGATAGCCTGCAGGGCCATCTTCAGCTGTACCACCTCACGAGGCGACACACGACCCACAGCAACTTTCGAGATGATGCGCTCTAAGTCGCCTATTCGATGCAGTTGGTCATCGACACACTGACGAAAATCTGGTTCACGATAGTAATACTCCACGATATCCAGACGTTCGTTGATGGGCTTTTCGTCCTTTAATGGGAACACCAGCCAGCGACGCAGCATACGCCCCCCCATAGGTGTCACCGTGCGGTCTATCACGTTCAACAGCGACTTACCGTCATCCTGCATCGGTGTGATAAGCTCCAGCGAACGCACCGTAAACTTATCCAGGCGCACATAGCGTTCTTCCTCGATACGTGAAATCGAGGTGATATGTGCTATCTGCGTATGGAGCGTCTGTTCCAAATACTGTAGGATAGCACCAGCAGCAATGACGCCACTCTTCAGGTGATCGACGCCAAAACCTTTCAGCGACTTCACGTTGAAGTGTTTAAACAGCTTCTGATGGGCTGTCTGCTCAGTAAATACCCAGTCATCGAGTTCAAAGGTCACGAGGCGATTGCCAAAGTAACGCTCGAAGTCGTGTTTGCGACCCCTATCGTAAAGCACCTCTTTGGGTTGGAAGTTGCCAATCAGTTTCTCCACATAGTCGTAAGTGCCCTCGCCTACAAGGAACTCACCAGTCGAAATATCCAGAAAGCTGACACCACATGAAGCCTTGCCAAAGTGCACAGCACAAAGAAAGTTGTTCTCTTTATAGTTCAACACCGTGTCCTGCATGGCCACACCTGGCGTCACCAACTCCGTAATACCTCGCTTGACCAGCTTCTTCGCCAGCTTGGGGTCTTCCAGCTGGTCGCAGATGGCCACACGCTTGCCAGCACGAATCAGCTTAGGAAGTAGGTGTCAAGGGCATGATGTGGGAATCCTGCCATTTCGTCGCCTTTGTTGTAGCCGTTGTTA
>JAFVHO010000138.1 GCA_017474485.1 Prevotella sp. | reverse complement strand
CTGGTCGTTTGGCGACTACTTCAAAGAGGGTGCCATTGATATGGCTTGGGAGTACTTGGTGGACGTGCTGAAGCTGAATCCCGCTGACCTCTACGTTACCGTCTTCGAGGGTTCACCAGAAGAAAACATTCCTCGCGACGACGAGGCCGCTAAGTACTGGGCAAAGCACGTTCCTGAGGACCACATCATCAATGGTAACAAGCACGATAACTTCTGGGAGATGGGCGATACGGGTCCCTGCGGTCCTTGCTCTGAGATTCACGTAGACTCTCGTACCCCAGAACAGAAAGCTGCCTCAGGTAAGACTGGTCGTGAGCTCGTCAATCAGGACGACCCACAGGTTATTGAAATCTGGAACCTCGTGTTCATGCAGTTCAATCGCAAGGCTGACGGTTCTCTGGAGAAGCTGTCGATGAACGTCATCGATACTGGTATGGGCTTCGAGCGTCTGGTGCGCATGATGCAAGGCAAGCATTCCAACTATGACACCGACGTATTCCAGCCCATCATCAAGGCTGAGCAGGACATCACGGGTCTAAAGTACTACACTTTCGAGGAGGAGACTAGTTCAACTAGTCAGACTAGTGCTACTAGTTCTAATCAAGAGCAGATCAACGTCGCCATGCGTGTCTGCGCCGACCACCTGCGTGCTGTCGCTTTCTCGATTGCTGATGGTCAGCTGCCCTCTAACGCTAAGGCAGGCTACGTCATCCGTCGTATCTTGCGCCGTGCCGTACGCTATGCTTACACCTTCCTCGGACAGAAGGACGGTTTCCTTTATAAGCTCGTGCCCACCCTCGTCTATGAGATGGGTGATGCTTTCCCCGAATTGAAGGCTCAGCAGCAGTTGATTACCAAAGTGATTAAGGAGGAGGAAGACAGCTTCCTGCGCACCCTCGACAAGGGTATCTCCCTGCTCGATAAAGCTATGGAAGAGCTGAAGGCTCAGGGCAAGAACCAGTTGGATGGCGTTCAGGCTTTCCGTCTGTTCGACACATACGGTTTCCCCCTCGACCTGACGGAACTCATCTGTCGTGAGAATGGCTTTACGGTTGACGAAAAGCAGTTCAATGTCGAGATGCAGAAACAAAAGGAGCGTGCCCGCAATGCCGCTGCCGTAGAAAATAGCGACTGGGTAGAACTGAAGGCTGGCGAGCAGCAGTTCGTAGGCTATGACTACTCTGAATATGAGTGCGAGATTCTGCGCTATCGCAAGGTGACGCAGAAGAAGAACGAATTCTACGAAATCGTGCTGTCTGCCACTCCGTTCTATGGCGAGATGGGTGGACAGGTCGGCGATCAGGGTGTACTCGTTTCTGAGAACGAAACCATCGAGGTCATCGACTCGAAGCGCGAGAACGGTCAGACCGTTCATATCGTGAAACAGTTGCCTAAGGATCCGTCAGCCCAGTTCATGGCTTGCGTGGATACTGACAAGCGCGACGCCTCGGCTGCTAACCACACCGCCACTCACCTACTGGACTATGCCTTGAAGCAGGTATTGGGCGACCATGTGGAGCAGAAGGGTTCGTTTGTATCTCCTGACACCTTGCGCTTCGACTTCTCTCACTTCGAGAAGGTTACTGACGAGCAGATTCGTGAGGTGGAACGTATGGTCAACGACATGATCCGTCAGGACCTGCCACGCGACGAACATCGCGACATGCCGATGGAAGAGGCCAAGAAGCTGGGTGCCATTGCCCTGTTTGGCGAGAAATACGGCGATAAGGTTCGTGTGATGCGCTTTGGTCCGTCGTGCGAACTCTGTGGTGGTATCCATGCCACTTCCACTGGCCGCATCGGTTTCTTCAAGATAATTTCTGAAAGTAGCGTTGCTGCTGGCATTCGCCGTATTGAGGCTACTACAGGTCGCGACTGTGAGGAGCGTCTCTACCAGATGGAGGACATCCTGAAGAGCATCAAGTCGTTCTTCAACAATGCCAAGGACTTGCAAGGCGTTATCCAGAAGTATATTGATGAGCACGACGCCATGAAGAAGGAGATTGAAGGCTTCCAGGCACAAGCTGTTGAGCGTGCTGCCCAGCGTCTGGTAGAGAAGGCCCGCACGGTCAATGGTGTTACCGTTATCACATCCGTAGTGCCTATGGCTCCTGCCGCTGCCAAGGACCTCGCCTTCAAGATTCGTGCTACTGTCAATGGCTCATTGCTCTGCGTCATCGGTTCTCACGATAACAACAAGCCTCAACTCTCTATCATGATGAGCGACGATATGGTTTCTGATCACGGACTGAACGCAGGTCAGATGGTTCGCGAGGCTGCCAAGCTTATTCAGGGTGGTGGCGGTGGTCAGCCCCATTTCGCTCAGGCTGGCGGCAAGAATGTCGATGGCCTCAGCGCTGCGGTTGATAAGGTCATCGAACTGGCAAATCTATAATATAGTAAACATTGTTCACACTTTTTAACGGCATGCGCTGTCATATTTCTCAGCGCATGCCGTCTATTTTGTGAAATGAGTACAGAAATCAGCAAAAAGGACTTCGCCCGACTGGTGCAGCAACATGCCCCACAGGTGCTCGACTTCACAGCCAGACTGCTATCTGATCGTAGGGAGGCCGAAGAGGTGGCACAGGATGCCTTTGTCAAGGCTTTCAGGCAACTATCGTCGTTCCGTGGTGATTCGTCGTTTGTGACATGGGTGCAGCGCATTGCCTATCACGAAGCCATTGACCACCTGCGACGACGAACGCCCTACACGGTGGACATCAGTGAAGTGGCTGCAATATCGGACGATGAAGAGCTGTCGACGGGTCGTGATTGCAACGCCACACTCTGTCCAACGGTCAGAGAAGAGCGCATCCTACTGATGGAAGAAACCATTGACGAACTGCCACCTGACGACCAATTGCTGCTTCACCTCTATTATTATGAAGACCAACCGTTGCGAGACATCGCCTACATCATGGATGCGGAGCCAAATGCACTGGCACAGCGACTCCACAGGATTCGGAAGAGACTATTACGGATGATTAAACAGAAAGAAGATGAGCGAACTGAAAGATAAAGACTTACGCGAAGCCCTGCGCCGCAGGGAAGCACGACGGACGAAGCCCGAAGTGCCAGCAGACTTCATGGCCAACGTGATGCAGGAGATAGCCCCAAAACCTGCACGAAAAGCAAGACATGCCTACATTGCGGCACTTGCCGCAGCAGCCTGCATCGTCTTTGCCGTACTGATGATTTGGCCAACGGAGGATAAGCAAAAGCCTGACGAGAGCACGCTTTTAGTCCGAAGCCATCGGACTCACAGTCCGAAGCCGTCGGACTCGCAGTCCGAAGCCGTCGGAATAAAAGCCTGTGTTCATGAGGCTGTTAATAATATAGGTACAGAAAGTCGAGTGCTGCCAGCGAAAGTGGCAGTGCATCAGCGAAAAAGAACAGACATAAAATTAGTAGAAGAGCCAAACACTGCGCCGGCTACTGACAGCCTCGACTATTACATCAGCAAGATAGAACACGAACTGGCCCGTGTGGACGACAGTCTTTATATTGAGCGCATTCATCAGGTGATGCATGCTGACGAGCGACTGCAGCGCATCGTCAACAACCACATCCTGAACGAGTTGCACAAAGATGCCCAACCCCACCAAGCCACAATTATTAACAAAGTAAATACAGACGGAGATGAAGAATAGAAACTTTTTATTGGCAACATGCCTGATATGGGCTATGTCAATAAGCGCACAGATGAGCGACGCAGCCCGTCGCGTCCACGAAAAGCTGCAGGCATTTGTTGCCTCAGGCGAATATAACGTCAGCCAAGGACGTGTCGTTACCAGCGACGCAATTACTGGCGGCAAGGCTACGGCTTACGACTTTAGCCAGGTATTTAGTGTCGAGGGTACCAACGATGCCACCATGCTGTTTCCTCACATGAAGGAACTGGAGCAGACTTTATGCAGCGAGGCCGTTCATGCCAAGGAGGTAATGATGCACGATGCCCAGGAGGGTACTCCATTGGCTTCGGGCGTACGATGGCTCTTTGGTAATCCTAAAGGGGTGGTCAGTGGCAAGTATGTCTTCGGTATCCGGCAAAACATCCGACTGCTGTCGTTCGACGAGTCTGACGGCCATCGCTATGCTGTCCTGTTGGTGTGGGAACAGCAGATTAAGAAAGACCAACAGGTTGGAGACATTTGGATGATGAACGGCACCATCTTTGAGATTGCAGCCAAGAAGCACGACGACATGCCTTTCCTTATGCCTTATTCCGAAAGGCAGAATATGACGGCAACCATTAAGTATGACACAGACCCTACAGCCCCACAGACCTACGATGAACTATTGGCTAAAGTGAAGCAGACCTGCCATATCTACGATCGCGAGACATCGGGCGGCAAGACGGCTGCCGTCGTGATACTCCACAAGATGTGCGACGGTTATCCCAACAAGTTGACCCAAGAGCAGTATAACACGCTCATCGGCATTCTCAGCCCATACGCAGAAACCGCCTCAGGTCAGAAGCATAAGGAGATGTTTGGCTACACCTGTTACACGCTTTATAAGAAGAGTGAGCATTATCAGGCAGAAGGCGGTGAGGTGAAACGACGCCCAGCCATGATTACCTCTTCCACCATCTCTACTACACAACTGCGTAAGATTGTATCATACAATGGGCTGATTATGAACGGTTCTGAAGACCTGCAACAGGTGGACTGCCAGATTAGTGGTACAGCCCCAACCGATGCAGACAGCATCACTGTCCAACGTACCGTATCCTCTTTCGAGGAATTAGGAAAATTCCCCGTCCGCAACGGCCGCTTCTCATTCACCTGCCGACTGCCGAAGGACGAGGTGTGCAGACTGAGCACAGACAACCGCTATTATACCTACTTCTGGGCAGACGGACAACCCGTCAAGGCAGACCTGCAGAAGCGTAGCGTCAAAAGCCAAAAGGCTTCGCAGAAGCGCAACAATTTCCTGAACGAAGTGGAGGCAGAGCGGTTGCGCATGCTGAAGATAGAGAACCAGACAGAGCTGGATGCCGCCATCGCCAAACAGCGTGAACGCTATCGTCAGGTCATCTTCCAAGGCAACGACGACCTGCTGAGGACCTACGCCATCTACAAGGCATATACCGAACTAACCTACGACGAACTGAAACCCTTCCTCAGCAACCGGTTCCGCTACGCTAACCATCTGCTGATGGCACCTGTCAAAGAGTATGTTGCAGGACTGGAGAAACGCCGTCCTGGGAAGCATTATGAAGACATGCTCCTTGCAGACACGCTGGGCAACGCCCACCAGTTGAAAGAGTACATCGGCAAAGGGTATGTCGTGCTGCACTTCTGGGAGAGCTGGAATCGTGACGAGTTCGATATCCTGCCCCAACTGCGCACGCTCTACGACCAGTATCATGCAAAAGGCCTGCAAATCGTCAGCCTTGTGATTGACGGAAACAACACGAAAAGCTGGAAAGAACGTCTGAAAGAAGAAAAGCTGGCCTGGCCACAACTGGCCACTAACGCTGCCAAGAATGCATACGGCATCTACTCATGGCCCGAAACCGTCGTCATCGGCCCTGACGGCACCATCGTCGCCAGTCCCTCAACAATGCAAGAGTTAGAGGCAGAACTGAAAAAGATTTTTAAAACGGATTGATTTAAGATTCCTATAGTAAAGGGGCTGACCTCACGGCCAGCCCCTAACTATTAAATTTATTGAAAAACTATAAACTTTTATCAAATAAACGATATTGAACGATATATTTCTGCAAAACCTGCGTATATAATAAAAAAGGAACAACAAATTATATATGAAAAAACTATTATCAACTATGTTGCTGGCCTTGGTCTGTCTGACTATGGCGGCTAAGAGTGTAAAGACATGGAACAATGCGGTCGTCGGCTATACCAATGTGGCACGGAGCGAGGTCACGAAAGTGGAAATGTACGCCGACCGTACGGAGGTGGGCCTGCGTATCATGTATCGTGGCGGCTCTTGGATAGCGATTGCCAAAGCCACCTATTTAGAGGCTGGCGGCAAGCAGTATCCCATCAAGGATGCCACCATCATAGGTCTCGACAATCGATATACGCTGCCTACCGATGTGTTTGACTTCACCCTTGTCTTCGAGCCTGTGCCACAGGACTCCAAGGTAATGAACGTTGTTGAACCGGGCGGCTGGATGTACCTGAACATTCGCAATGCCGATGACGTGCCCGACGGTATCATCGACACCTACTGGCGCAACGAGGCCACGGGCGACTGGCTCATCGGTTTCGCTCCCAACCACGTTATATATAACAATAAGGTATGGGACATCGCCAGTCAAAATGAAAAGAAAGACGCTTATAGCCTGACACTCAGCGATGGCACCGTCATTAAGGTGGATAAGTTGAAGAAGGGTAAGCGTAGCATTACCATTGGTCATGAAAAGCCCATCGTCTGCAGCCCCATCACTACTGCATCTTTGCCCGACTATCCTACGAAGGACCTGCGGCAGGACTTTGTCGACAATGGCTACAGTAACGACAGCGTGACCATCATCGGCTGGCTGAAGGATATGCCTAAGCAAGTCTGGAAACAAAGCCGCGAATTTGAGGTCAATATCGCGAATCTGCTCGTGGACGAAGAGCAGAAGTTCTATGTCAAGATGGACTCGCTGGGTCGCTTCACCCTCCGTTTCCCCGTGCTCAATACCACGGAAGCGTGGCTCGACCTGCGACGCTCTACCGTGAGTGTTGTCTTGGAACCCGGCAAAACCTATTTCTTCCTTAACGACTTCAAGACAGGTCAGAAGCTTTTTATGGGTGACGATGCCCGTGTACAGAATGAACTTGTGGCCTATCCTGACAAATGGAGTTATCCTCGTATAGAGCAGAACCAGAGTGCCATGCAATTCAAAGCTTATATGGACAGCATCTGTAACGCGATGAGGGCTGAACTGGAAGAGCATATCGCCCTGCGTCCCAACCTTTCGCAACGCTACATCAATTACCTCAAGGGCTATTTCATTACAGGTCAGGGCGAGTCGATGATGCAGGCACGTTATGACTTAAAGCGCCAAATGCCAAAGGAATATATGGACTTCGTGACCACCGAACTGTGGCAGAAGGTGCCCAAGCCCTACAGTCTTCAGCGCCCCTTCCCAACCTTCATGCGCGACTATGTTGACCACATGTCTCAGGCTGACTATGCCGTCCCTGCAGGCAGATATACGCTCTTTATCAACGATGGACTCTTCTCATCGGTACTCCGCAAAAACAGGGCTGAGGGAAAAGTATCTATCACCGACGACGAACTGGCTCTGCTCGACCGCTATGCCGCCAGCTATAAGGCGTTCTTGACCGCTCAGTTCAAGGCGCGTTCAGAGGCTGGTTCTACGGCTGCCGACGACATATTTAATATCGATAGCGTGGCCGTGCAACAGTTCAACCAGCAGGACTATGTAATGCAGCGCAACGCCCTGTTGAAACGCGAAGATGTGGCGAAGGTGCTGCAAGAAGAGGCGCCATTCTTCGAATGCTACAAGATCATGAATGCACTTGACGCAACGGGCGTTGACCAAAACCTGAAGGAACTTGCACTGGCTCGCTATTTCCATAAGCAGATTGACCAAACGCGTAAGCCACTTGCTCCCGCTGTGCAAAAATTCTTCGAGCAACAGGTCCATCTGCCAGCAGCCCTAGCCATAGTAAATACCATCAACGAAAAGTACGCTGCATTGGAACGTTCAGACTTCTCCAATGCCGCCAGTCTGCGTCCATCGACCGATGTTGAAGGCATGAGCGACGGCGAGAAGATATTCCACAAAATCATCGAGCCATACAAAGGCCGTATCATCTATCTCGACATCTGGGGCACATGGTGCGGTCCCTGTAAGCGAAACCTCAAGGAATCGTGGAAAGTGAAGGAAGCCTTGAAAGACTACGACATCGTGTATCTCTACCTAGCTAATCGCAGCAGCGACGAGTCGTGGAAGAACGTCATCAAGGAGTACAACCTGACGGGCCCCAACTGCGTACACTATAATCTTCCCCAAGACCAGCAGGCCGCCATCGAGAACTATGTGGGTGTCAGCGGCTACCCCACCTACAAACTCATCGACAAGCAGGGCAACATCCACGACCTGCACTGGCTGCACCACGAGAACATGAACAGTTTCTTGGATACTATCGACAAAATGAGTAAATAAAATAAGGAATGGTGTAGGACAACAAGATTCATTAACCAAAATTAGTTTAAGAAAGACTTAATTTTTATATTTGTAAGTATTTGTAACGCTCTTATAACATATTCGCCCATGAAAAATCCTTATATTTGCACCAGATTTTCAACTAACGTGCAACTGAATGGATTTTAGGCGACACCTTATGATACTCTCACTGCTTACCCTGGCCATCATGGTCAGGGCGCAGGACGTGGAGAACAGAAAGCGCATACTCCTGCCTGATTCGGCGAAGAATGCATCGCCACACGCTGACCAGAAGTCAGAGAACGACTTTGAGGAGTGGCTGCGCAACGAACCGATTCGACCTGAGTTGCACGACAGTTCGGCTATCAGACCGATAGAGCCATCGATGATGCGGGTGGATCCCTCGAAAATCAAACCAAAGCAGCCCGCCATCTCCATCAACATCATGACACCTGAACTGCGTACAGACATGCAACTTGCCTACCATAGTCATTGGCTGGAGGAACAGCGCAAAGAGCAAAAGGGCGGAGCCATGACCATTGGCGTCAGTCCCATCAGCCTGATTGCCCTCGTCATCCATAAGCTATTCCCCAAGCACAAGTCCAAAAAACAGCGACAGCGCGAGCAGCTGAAACAGATTCTGGATAACTACTAAGCAAATAAGTCCGTCCCTACGGACCAAGAGTTTGAAGCCTGCGGACTCTGAGTCCGAAGGCTTCGGACTGGGAGTTTAGTGCCTTTAGACTATACGCATTATACAAGGGGAACAATTGCAACATGCGTTCGATTTTTCTCGATGAATCGAATGCCAAAAAACAATGCATTCGAGATTATCCCTCACATATTCACACAACAGGCTTCAAAGACCGATGTGCAAAGGGCTGAAGGCATGTGAGGGATATTCATTTACCCTCACATCTCCCTCACATTTTTGAGGTCAGTCACTCACCTTATTATTTTTATTGCAAAATTTGAGCAAAAATGAAGTGTTAAAACGCAGATATTTTGCCAATAAGCTTGCAAACCGCAAAAATATTTAGTACCTTTGCAATGCATTTGAGATGCATTGCGAGTGAAGGCTTCGGCTCAGCATAGTTCGAACACGTTCGACTCTGCATTCGCCTTGCACTTCACTTGTAGTCGGAAAACTGGCATCATGGATAACACAAGAAACACACCATGAAAAACCAGCCAAAAACAATTTTATTAACTATTAAAAAACAACAAAACAACTATGGAATCAAAATCCTTAGTGGTGGTTGAACAGCCCCAAAATGTTCAAAAAGCAAGTGTGCTCATCATCGAGCAGTTCCTTAATGACAACTACCGTCTACGACGCAATGTGCTGAGTGGAAAGGTGGAATTCAAGAGCCGAGCTGAACTGTCAGCCTCGACTACGAGTACAAGAATCACAGTCATGTAGCCTATTATAAAGCCGTTCCGTTGAAAGCTGCGTGAGGGTCAGAGCAAAAAAAGTGAGGGAGACGTGAGGGAGAACTGACATCCCTCATATGCCTCAATCCCTTTGTACATCGGCATTTGAGGCCTGTGATGTGAACATGTGAGGGTAAAAATGAAATTCATTGAAAAAACGAATAAACCATGAGTATAGCAAAAGAATTATTAATTGAGAAAGCCAAAGTTGGCTACACAGTATGTTATGTTGACAATTGCCCATTGCGCACCCAGTGTCTGCGATGGCAGGTAGGGCAGCATGTGCCCAACACCAAAAGCACCTACTGCTGCGTCAATCCGCACTTCGAAGGTGTGGCGACTGACAATTGCCAGATGTATCGCAGCGACCAGAAGGTACGCTTCGCCAAAGGTATGCTCCACACTTTTACGGGCGACATGCCTAGACGCATTGAGCCTGCTGTCCGCTACGGCATCATCAGCCTAACCAACCGCACCTACTACTTTGAATACCGCAATGGTTCGCGCCTCATCCCGCCCGCCTTGCAGGAAGCCATCCGCAACCTGTTCCGCGAAAACGGATGGAAAGAAGAGGTACAGTTTGACAGCTATGTAGAGGACTACGATTGGGGATAACAACGAGCACAGATTCGTAATTACTGACCTTAGAAGAGGATTATTCAGCGCATGACATCCTCTTTTTTCAGCATCACAACACGGCCGTACCTGGACAGTTGTTGCAGATTGAGATGCTTCTTGTTGCCAATGATGTAGTAGATGCGGGGCTTCTGCTGGATGTTGCTGCGGTAGAAACCAGTCATGTCATCGGTGGTCAGTGTCGGCACCATACGCGACAGCGAGGTCCTAGGGTCTTCCTTATAGCCGTTCATATACCACGACGATACGTCGTTGGCCCTCTGACGGAATGAGGGATAGTTGTTGTTAATGTCGTTCAGTATCTCCTGCTTGGCAGCAGCAACGTTCTGTTCATTGACTGGCATGTCGCTCATCAGTGAGTCGAGCACGGCGAGGGCCTGCATGGCTTTGTCACCCTGCGTGCCCAGATAGCCTAGGAAACCTGAGGGATGGTCGATATGGCGGACACGGTTGGGCATGATGACATGCCCCTGAGTGGCATAGGCCATAGCACGGAACTCACGGATTTCCTGGAACAGCAACGACGACATGCCGCCACCCATGTATTGGCTCCACAGTCGCAGCTGGGCTTCCTCCTTGTCAGTAAGCGAGGGTTTGATGCTGCAATAGGTGCCGATGATTGACTGACGGCTATCTGGCATATCGTAGACATAAACCAAAGGTTCGTTATACTCTTGCAGACGGATAACATTGTCAGGAGCTGCGAGATGACATTGAGAGAATGAGGAATTGAGAGTATGAGAAAGAAGGCCGGCCACTTCTTGCGAGGAGCGTGTGCCGCTATAGAGTATGGAACAGTCATACTGTCTTACGTCTGTAAACAGCGCCAGCAGTTCCTCGCCCTTCATCTTTTTGGCCTCAGCCACAGTGGGTTGCTGCAAATAGGGCGAACGGTTGCCTTTCATGATTCTGTACACGACCATCTGGTGTATGGACGCATTGGTGCGATCCAGCTGTTTATGGCTCATCTTATATTCGTCGGCCAGTTCCTTTGTTGCTTCCTTGTCGGCCTTGAGCGAGGTAAGCATATGACGGAGCAGACGGAGCGATGGTTCCAAGTTACGTTCAAAGCCCTTGATGGTCAGCATCAGGTAGTCATCAGACAGCTTGGTCTCAAGTGTCGTGCCCAACCGTTGCCAGGCTTCTCCCAGCTGGTGCTTAGTCAGCGAGTCGGTGCCCAGCTCCGTCAGATAACCCTCGGCAAGTGCCAGTCGTGCGTCGTCACGCTTACCTTTGTGCCATTTCAACGATAGCGTGAAGATGTCATTGACGGGGTTCTCTACCTTATATAAGGTGACGTGCTCCGTAAATGGCACGATTTCCGCATCGTGTTGCATGTCGATGAGTCGCGGACTGTGTTCTGCCACAGGTTTCTCAGCCAGTTCTTTGGCATAGGCAGACTGCTCATGTGTATGCTTGGGTACTACGGGTTTGTAGTTGGGTTGTGAAACCTTGTCCTTCGGATAGGAACCAAACCGCTTTACACCACGCATATAGTGGTCTGTGAGCAGATAGCGGTTGGCTGCGGCTACGACATCTGCTTTACTGATGGCATGGATGGCTTCCACCTCATTCAGATAGTCGCCCCATGTACGGCCTTGCGAGAACACCTCGCCCATTAGTTCTGCACGGGAAGTTATGGTTTCCAGCTCGTCCTGGATAGTACACAACATGACCTGCTTCAGCTCTGTCAGTTTCTCGTCGCTGAAGTCACCCGCCTTCACTCGTTCTATCTGTTGCCAACAAAGACGCTCAGCCTTCTTCTTGCTGCCAAAGGGTATCTTGGGAATGACCAGCAGTCCTACGGCACCAGCTTCGTTGAGCGAGAAGTTCTCGCTGAGGGCAAACATAATCTTATGGGCCGTACGCAAGGAGTCGAGCATACCCGTCTCGTTGTCGTTCGACAATAAGCGCATAGCCAGTTGCAGGGCACGATAGTCCTTGTCAGTGGATAAGGGGCCGCGGAATAGCAGACCCACCGCCTTCACCAGCGGAATATTAAGCTTGATATTGAGCGTCTCGCCGTTGAAAGACTGCAGCTTTTCTATTTGGCGCTTCGGTGCTTCGCCCTTGGACAGGCGTCCGAAAGTTCGCTCCAACAGCGGCACTATGTCACCGGTGCTGAAGTCACCGCTCAGCATCAGGCCCATGTTGCCAGCCACATAGTAACGGCGGAAGAAGTCCTCCATGTCTGAAAGGCGTGGATTCTTCAGGTTCTCGGTGCTGCCAATAATAGGATACTGGTAGGGATGTCCCTTGAAGGCAGCATCAACAACCTGCTCGACAGCACCTGTTATCATGTTGTCGGCAGCACGGTTCTTCTCTTCATAGACAGCTTCCAGTTCTCCTTGGAACAGGCGAAATACGGGGTTGAGCATTCGCTCCGAGTTTAGTTCGCACCATTGTTCGAGGAATTGCGGTGTAAACGTGTTATGGTACTCCGTCACGTCCCACGACGTGAAGGCGTTCAGCTCCGAGCCGCCATATTTCGCTATGAGTCGATTGAACTCGTTGGGAATGGCATAGTCTGCCGCCCGCTGACTCAGCCGACTGATGTCGCGCTGGATGGTCAGCCGCTGCTCTACGTCCGTTGTCTGCGACAGTTCGTTGTACTTCATGGAAATGGAATCGAGCCAAACCTTCTCCGCAGCATAATCGATGGTGCCGATGCGCTGCGTACCCTTGAACAGCACGTGCTCCAAGTAGTGGGCGATACCCGTATTGGGACAGTCCTTCGCACCAGCCTTTACCACAAGTGCTCCGAAGACCTTCGGTTGGGTATGGTCTTCATTCAGCCACACGGTCAAGCCGTTACTCAGTTTGAGTTCTCTCACTTCCAAAGGATTACCTCCTGCAACAGCGGAAAGTGTCGTCATGAGCGCCGCAAATGCTGTACAAAACAGTTTTCTCATATCAGTCTGTATTATATTTGCCGCAAAAGTAAGCATTTCTTGAGTATACCAATCATTTTTAGAGTTAATCCCTGTTAATCTGTTGCTAATTATTAATAAAAAGAGTAATTACGAAACTGTTAACAACTAAATAAACTAATTAAAATAGTTTAAAAACTAAGTCTTTTAGTTGTATATAACGAAAAGTTTTAGTTACTTTGCAGCAGATATGATATTAATGACGCAAATTGTAAGGTTAACTTAAAACCAAAAAGTAATGAAGAAACTGACCAACAAGGAAAAGGAAATCATGGATTTGTACTGGCAGTACGGTCCGATGTTCGTCCGCGAGTTGCAGGAGCACTATGCTGAGCCTCGCCCTCATTTCAATACGCTCTCAACAATCGTCAGGATTCTGGAGCGCGAGGGTTTCCTCGATCATAAGCAGTTTGGTAATACCTACCAGTACTATCCTCTCATTTCTGAAGCAGAGTATGGACGCAAGTCAATAGCAGGTATCATCAAGAACTACTTTGATGACTCCTACCTCTCTGCCGTCTCCTCGTTTGTCAAGGAAGAGAAGATTAGCGTAGAGGAACTGCGCGAACTCATCGACCAGATAGATAAAAGTAATTCGTAATTCATAATTCGTAATTATGCAGGACTTTCTGATATACGATGCCAAGGTAGCGGTACTGATTGTAGTCTTCTACATGTTCTACCGCCTGTTGCTTAGCCGCGAGACGTTCCACCGAGTAAACCGCGTGGTGCTGTTGCTGACGGCAGTGGCCTCGTTTGTGTTGCCGCTGTGTGTGATTACCTTGCACAAAACAGTAGCGCTGGAAGTCACGCCAACGGTATCTGTCGGCGATCTACAGATGGAGATTGCCGAAGAGACGAAGCCTGAAGTCTGGCAAATCGTGCTGCCCCTTATATTCATAATAGGTGTGGTGGCAATGCTGGGCCATACGCTGGCATCGATACTGAAAGTCATACTGCTGATACGAAGAAGCGAACGTCATCCACAACCTGATGGTACCATTCTCTGTGTGACCGGTAACGCCGAGGTGCCGCCATTCAGTTGGATGCGCTATATAGTGATGAACCGCAGCGACTATGAAGCAAACGACGCTGCCATTCTCGCTCATGAACGTGGACACATCCGTCTCAGGCACTCCCTCGACGTCGTCCTCGTTGATCTACTTACCGCCTTGCAGTGGTTCAATCCTGCCATGTGGATGCTGCGCCAGGATTTGCGCGCCATCCATGAGTACGAAGCTGACGGTAAGGTACTCTCTCAAGGGATTAATGCGCGTCAATATCAATATCTGTTAATCACCAAGGCCGCAAGCATTGGTTTTACCGAAGTTGCTCACGCTCGTCCATTCGAACAAGTTCGATGGATCTCGCTTAATCGCAACATTGGCGGGTACTCCATTGCTAACGGAATTAATCACAGTACTCTCAAAAACCGAATCACAATGATGTTACATACAAAATCATCGAGCCGCAGCTATTGCAAGCTGTTGGCCCTCCTGCCCATCGTGGGCATCACGCTTGCACTGAATGCCAGAACCGTCACTGACTACGTTTACCAACAGCCTCAGAAAAAGATTATCAAGAAGGGCAAGAAAAGTGCTACCGTCAAGATGGGCAGTCAGCAAGTAACGGTTGTGGAACAGCCCAAGGCTGAAAAAACCACTAAACCTGTAGAGGTTATTCAGGCGAAAGAAGTCTTTACTCCCGTTGAGCAGATGCCTGAATTCTTCGACGTTGTTGAGCAGATGCCGGAGTACCCTGGCGGTTCTATGGCTATGTTCGAGTATCTCTCCAAGAATATCCACTATCCGAAGGATGCTGAGGAACAACAACTCCAAGGTCGTGTCATCGCTACTTTTGTCGTTATGAAGGATGGCAGCATCAGCAATGCGAAAGTGGTGAAGTCAGTATCGCCGTCACTCGACGAAGAGGCCCTGCGCTGCATCAATGGGATGCCAAACTGGACACCAGGTCGTCAGAATGGCAAGGTTGTCAACGTGAAATACACCATTCCCATCAACTTCCGTCTGGACAAAGCCAAAGAAGCACCTAAAGCCAAGATTAACGGTGTCGCTGCCAAAGATGTCATCAGTCGCCAGGAGCCAAGATAGACGAAAACGGCAAGGTCACCATCAACGGCAAGGTCGTCAATAAAATCGTTGTCGATGGCAAGGAAATATCCTTAGGCAATGAATAAAGCATTAACAATACTGATCCTCGCCCTGTTGACAGTCTCGACTGCTCAGGGCGAGTTTTATTAATGCACATCTCCAATACATCTCCAATACATCTCCAATTCATCTCCAATTCATCTCCAATTATATCAATTGGAATTATATTGGAATTAAATATGCGAAGTATTGCGGTAAAAATGGATCTTCATTTGAAAAAAAATTAATATAACGTGAGTTCGATGAAAATAATTCAGAAATAATCATCTGATTATTAGGAAATTAGCGATATTTTTAGTAAATTTGTAGTTACCACACGACAAGTTACACTAAAAAGTATCGCTAATGTTTACCGAGGACAAAATTACTGAAATTTTCTGTATGGCGGATGATTTTTGCCGTTTTTTTGATGCAATGATGGAAAAATATACTCTGAAAGAGCCTAAAAAGCGGAAATACCATCGTGATGGGACGCTTTCCAAGGCAGAAGTGATGGTAATCCTGATCCTGTTTCATGGTTCCGGCTACCGTTGCCTGAAGCATTTCTATCTGGAGCATGTATCTAAGCATCTGCGCCACCTGTTTCCAGAACTGGTTTCCTACAATCGTTTCGTGGAACTGGAGAAAGAGGTAGCCATCCCTCTTGCCCTGTTTATCAAGAAGGTGCTGCTGGGCAAATGTACAGGCATCAGCTTCGTTGATAGCACGCCGCTGAGGGTCTGCAAGAACCAGCGCATCCACATCCACAAGACCTTCAAGGGTATTGCGCAGAGGGGAAAGTGCTCCATGGGATGGTTCTTTGGATTCAAGCTCCACCTTATTTGTAACGAGAAAGGAGAGCTGCTCAGTTTCATGATTACACCTGGAGACATCGATGACCGCAAGCCGCTTGAGCATAAGGCGTTTATGGAATTCCTGTATGGGAAGCTTGTCGGAGACAAAGGCTATATCGGCAAAGAACTGTTCCAACGTCTGTTTGTTGACGGAATTCAGCTGATCACAAAACTAAAGAGCAACATGAAAGGCGCCCTGATAACCATGTCAGACAGACTATTGACAAGGAAGAGAGCCATTATAGAGACCGTTAATGACGAACTCAAGAATATTGCCCAGGTAGAGCACTCACGACACAGGTCGTTCGATAACTTTATGGTCAATCTGTTGGGAGCTCTGGCTGCATATTGCTTCTTCCCCAAGAAGCCATGCATAGCATGTGAAAGGACGATTGACAACCAATTAACGCTCTTCTGAATTCGTCGAACTCACGTTAAAAAAAACAAAAGATTCCTTTATGCCTATCAGATATGAAGGATTTTTCATATCTTTGTGGCAATGAATAAGGTAGCATATGAATAATACAAATAAAGTATGGAAGATACTACATTCAAAGTATCTAATCAAAAGGCCCTGGCTTACGGCAAGGCTTGATAAACTAGAACTCCCTGATGGTCGTATCGTACCTGAGTACTATGTGTTGGAGTATCCTGACTGGGTGAATGTCATCGCTATCACCAAAAACGGACTTTTTGTGATGGAACGACAATATCGTCATGCAGCAGGTTGCACTTGTTTCGAACTTCCCTGCGGTGTCATGGAAGAAGGAGAGACACCTCTTGAAGCAGCCAAACGGGAACTTGCTGAAGAGACAGGCTATGGCGGTGGTGAGTGGAAGGAACTTATGGTCCTATCTGCCAATCCCAGTTCGATGACAAATAGAACACATAGTTTCTTAGCTATAGATGTAGAGAAAATCTCAGAACAACATCTTGATCCAACGGAAGAACTGTCTGTTCATCTGCTGACCCGTGAGGAGGTTTTGAATTTACTCCGAAACAATGAAATGATACAATCGCTCATGGTTGCCCCACTGCTGAAATACCTGGCAAAAGAAATCTAATGACATTTGTAAAAAATAAATATTCAAACACATGAGACATAAATATTTAGTCATCGTGCTCTTCGTGCTGATTGTGGCCTCTGGAGCAACAAGTATCAGGAGTTATCGCACGACGGAGAGACTGGTAGAGCGTGACATGAGTCAGGCGCTGTCGTCGGCATTGGCCAAGCAGCAGAGCGATGTCATTACACAGGACACCATCCGCTCGTTTAACAGTCACCTGCAGATAGCCGAACTGCGTGGCAAGGCAACGATTGCAGTGGATACCAAGGGACAAAAGTTCAAGGCTTACGCACGCTGTTCAGAGGCCACCATCTTCAGCCTGTCCGACCAAAGACTGACAGCTGTCTTATGGACGTTGACGCTGTTTTGGGCAGCCTTCTGTTTCTATCGCCGCCGTCAGCAAGTGATACAACTAGCGGGTATGCTGCAATATGGCGGACTGCGCTATGCAGAGTCGGAAGGAATGTTCTACGATGCAAGAGGTCAGCACATCAAGTTGACGCCCATGCAACAGCAGTTGATGGAAATGTTCTTCCATTCTCCTTCATATTCGCTGACAAAAACGGAGATTTGTGACGCTCTTTGGCCCAAGAAACCCGATGCCAGCGAGACACTTTACACGCTGATTCGCAGGTTGAAACCAGTCATCGAGCAACATTCCGACCTGAGAATAGAGTCTGATAGGGGACGGGCATACGAACTGAAAACCAAATAGTTAGACTGTCTGACAGACAAATGTCAGAAATTCGTAACGTCACACTCTGACATTTGTCAGAGAAATGTCAGACAATATTTTTGCTTACGATTGAATCTCTTCATACCTTTGCCGAAAAAATGGCAAACGTATGATGCAACAAACAACATTTTCGAAACTGAACACCCTGATGGCGTGGCTGACTTTTGCCATTGCCGCTGTGGTGTATGGTCTTACAGTAGAGCCGACGGCCAGCCTGTGGGACTGTCCTGAATTCATTGCGTGCGGATATAAATTGGAAATCGGACATCCGCCCGGCGCACCATTCTTTATGCTGGTAGCCAACCTGTTTTCGCAATTCGCCAGCAATCCTTCTCAGGTGGCATTGATGGTCAATCTGTTGTCGGCCCTCTTGAGTGCTGGTTGCATTTTCTTCCTGTTCCTTACCATCACACATCTGGCACACAAACTTATTTGTCCTACAGGCGACACGCTAACCATCCCAAACGTGATAACTATTGAGGCGTGTGGACTGGTGGGGGCATTGGCCTACACCTTCAGCGACACGTTCTGGTTCTCAGCAGTCGAGGCGGAGGTCTATGCTTTCTCGTCGTTCCTTACTGCTGTCATGTTCTGGCTGATATTGAAGTGGGAGGACGAGGCTGACAGTCCTCGCAGTGACCGTTGGATTATCTTGATAGCCTACATTACAGGCCTATCCATCGGCGTCCACCTGCTCTGTCTACTCTGCCTACCCGCCATGGCCTTCGTGGTCTGGTTCCGCAAGGATAAGCTCATCAAGCGACTTGTCAGACAACGACACAGACTGCTCAAACTGTCACTGACCTGTCTGCTGATGTTCATAGTGGGTTTTAGTAGCTATGGCGTCATCCTGATTCGGGCCAATGCCTGTCCGCCAATGTGTGAAAACGAGCCCAAAACGTTCTCAACATTGGGCAAATACCTAAGTCGCGAGCAATATGGCAAGACACCATTATATCCACGTATCTACTCTATGTACCACGCCGATGCCTATGAAAGTTGGATGGGCGACATCAAGACTCAGGACGGTGTGCCAACTAAAGCCGAGAACCTACGGTACTTCCTGAGCTATCAGGTAAACTTCATGTATTGGCGCTACTTCCTATGGAACTTCGTGGGTCGTCAGAATAACATCCAAGGCAACGGCGAGGTGGAACATGGCAACTGGATAACAGGCTTCCGATGGATTGACGACTGGCTGTTAGGATGCGACACGTCGAAACTGCCATCCGACTTGGCCAAGAATAAAGGTCGCAACGTGTTCTATGGTCTGCCGCTGATATTGGGGTTGTTAGGCATTGTCTGGCAATGGCGGAGAGGGCGTGAGGGTCGTCAACAACTATGGATTGTCACACTGCTGTTTGTGATGACAGGACTGGCTATCGTAGTCTATCTGAACCAAACGCCGATGCAGCCACGTGAGCGTGACTATGCCTATGTCGGCTCGTTCTATGCCTTTGCTATTTGGATTGGATTGGGAGTAGCAATGATAAGTGATAAGTTAAGAGTGATAAGTGATAAATATCTCACACCTAAAGGTATGAGTGTGGCACGCAATGCTACCGCTCATGTTATCATCGCCTGCATCGCCTGTCTATTGGTTCCGCTCCAGATGGCTTCGCAAACGTGGGACGACCACGACCGCTCAGGGCGATACACCTGTCGCGACTTCGGACAAAACTACCTGATGAGCATGCAGGACGAGGGCAACCCCATCATCTTCACAAGCGGCGACAACGACACGTTCCCGCTGTGGTATAACCAAGAGGTGGAGGGCGTGCGCAGAGATGTACGCGACTGCAACTTGGAGTATCTGCAGACCGACTGGTATATCGACCAAATGAAACGGCCTGCCTACGACTCCCCTGCCCTACCCATCAGCTGGAGCCATGAAGACTATCAGCAAGGCAGACTTGAATATCTGCCCATCAATACTGACAGCCTTACCATCACGTCGGGAAAAGACACGATGACCATCTCGCTGAAAGGAAAACAGTATCTGCTGAAAAACGAGTTGATGGTGTTAGAGATGTTGTCGAATGCCATCTGGAGTCGTCCCTTCTATATGTCCATCAGCATGGGCAACAACCTGTCGTTCCTGCGTGACCATCTGGTGCTTGAAGGACTTGCTTATCGCATATCGCCCACCACAGAAGGCCAGTGCGTGGATGTGGAGCGACTCTACGAAAATATCATGTACCGTTTCCGTTATGGTGGCCTCAACACGAAAGGTATTTACGTTGATGAAGATGTAAAACGCATGGCCGATACGCATCAACTCATCATGGGCATACTTGTCGACTCACTGCTACAGCAGGGCGACACGAAGCGGGCACTAAAAGTCTGTCGCAAATGGCAACAGGAGATGCCGCAGGAAAACGTGCCTTATACTGATGCAGCCCTCGCTATGGCCCACTGTTTCTATACAAACAACCTGCCCAAGCAGGGCGACGACATCGTCAACAATCTGCTGTATCGTTCCTTCGAATGGCTCTCATGGATTGACACAATCAAGCCCACACGCCGTGCCGGTTCAGGCTATTCGCGCAACGAATGGCTGCAAACCATGAAGTTGGCACTGGCTGTGGCAGCGAAACATGAAAGAACAAACATTTTCAACCAATACATCCGTCAATATGAGCACTATATCCAACAGCGTTAATCGCACCATCCGCGTCCTGATGAACAGCCGAAACATCATCATCATAGCCTGTTGTCTGATTGCAACGGGCTACATCCTGATGTCTAGCGACGGGAGCACAGAAAAATCCTTCGAACCCGATATCTTCTCGGTTCGAAGGATTGTCGTAGCACCCATCGTCTGCCTGGCCGGCTATCTGCTGATAGTCGTCGGCATCTTACGGCGAAAGGCTTGACTATAGGTCGGCATCGATGAACGTACGGAACTGCTGGATGCCCTGATGGTTGTTGTCAAGGGCTTCCACCTCTTCCAGATATTTGAGTGCCTTGTCCTTGTCGCCCAAACCATAGTAGCCGAGGGCAAGCATATACTTGCAGTGGATAAGGTTCTTCGTGTCGAGCGAGTCCTCCCAAATCAACAGGTCGGGCAGCGACACGGCGAAATAGTCCATGACTGGATGCTCGAAGATGTGCTGTTTGCCGTAGTTGATGAGCTTATGGAACAGGCTACGTGCTTTGTCCTCCTGACCTAAGGCACGGTAGCACAGACCGGCATAGAAAATTTTGTCGGGTTTGGCATCGTTGTAGTACATGGCTGCAGCTGGTTCCGTAGGACCAACAGTACCCTCTTCGTATCGTCCGAGGAAGTAGAGAATATCGTTGTCCTGAGCACCATAGAGTTTGCCTTCGCCCAAGTGTGGCGGATAGACGAGACATTCCTCCAAGAGACGTTTGGCCTTTTGTAGCTCTTGGCTGTTCTCTGACCTAAAGGTACAGAGTGTGGCGTTGCGAATTGCTTTTGGCTTTTGGCTAAGTATTTGCTTCGCGATCTCTATGCGACAAATCTGATACTGTGCAGGCACCTTGCCTTCGCCTCCCTCCCAAGGATGGAACTGGTGGGCATCGAGCTTTGCCTTGGCCTCTTCGTAACGTCCAAGCTGGTTGAGCAGGGTAATCTCTTCCAATACGAGGTCGTCGCGCTGGGCAATCAGTTGAGGATACTTCTGCAGGAAGTCGAGACGTTCCTGATGCGGCTTATGCAGACGTTTGTAGAGCTGGTCTAACTCCATCAGGATTCGGCTGTCTGTCTCGTCCAAATGGAAGGCCTTTTCCATATATTCAAGGGCCTCATCCTGAGGACTCTTTTTCTTTTCTCTTGTAGGACGCTTGAGCTTTTCGCCTTTAGCCAGTTGACTTGCAAGTTCTGAAATCATGCCAACAGCCATATCCATTTTATTCTCAACGCTCGATTCAAGTTCTTGTTCCGACTTGTTAAAGCGGGCCAGTGCCAGATTGCGCCATACGGTGGGATAAGAGGGATCGAGCTTTGCTGAACGTTCCCAAAATCTCACCGCCAAATCATATTGTCGCTTGTCATAATACAGGCATCCCAGATAATAAGGTGCACGGGCATCCGAGACAAATGGATTCAAACCGCTAAAATTCAAGATGTATGCGTCTTCGAGACGGTTTGGGAAGCAATAGTCTGGACTTGTCTCAACAGCCTTTTGCAAATAATCAATACTATCACTTAGCTTGCTGGCATAAGCCATATAATAATAGGTAAGCGGTGATTCTTCTACGTGATGGTCAATGGCTGTCTGCAGTACCAGAATGGCCTCATCATCAAGGCCGGCATGTATATAGTCGAGGGCTATCTCATGGTAGTTATAGATATTACCATGCATCAGTTCCACCATGCGCTCCAAAGGTTCATTGCTATCCGTCAGCAGATGTTCCTCGACCATGCAAAGGTAGTTGAAGCGGTCAATCTTATACGATTCATTGATCCATGCCAAAGCCTCTTCTTTCCGTCCCAGTTTGCGCAGTACGACAGCCTTCAAGGCACGCGCCTGATGGTTGTGGCTGTTGCTAATCAGCGCACGTTCCAACTCATCCAGCGCATCCTCCCAGCGTTCGTCGGCCATACTGATGCAAGCAGCCTCATAGAAGCCGGCATCAGCCCACGCCTTGTTCCACGTAGACTTCCAGAAGCAATCATACGCAGACTGGGGCTTTCCTAAATATTTATTCACGACACCGAGGTAGAACAGCGGCTCACCGTCGTAAGGATTGGGATTACGTTTCTTCTGCACCTCGACAGCTGTCTGCAAATAGCCTTCCGCCTTATTGAAGCGGGCACGACGCAGATACCAAAGGCCCATCTGCATATTACAGCGATAATCCAACGGGTCACGACGCAGCGCTTCTTCGTAGTAATCGAGAGCCGACCATGTGGCATGACGGTATTGTTCCAGATGCAGACCAGTCAAATAAAGCTGGTCGACAGTCTTCGTATCTTGCGGCGAGAGGGCTGCCTCAGCGGCATCGGGAATGGGACGAATCTCGTCAGGCTCGGCATGCCAGTGGAGATTGCCGACAGTGAGGGTAAGATCCTGCAGCCGAACTGCAGGACACTCAACCGTTTCTGCAAGAACGGCTTCGGGCGTCAACGTCACATCTTTATCATAATAGCGATGACCTTTATCATCTTCGAGCGTTATCCGAACTTCTTTCTTCGATGTCGCCAGCACTTTGAAGCATACACCATCGTCAGTCTCGTCGATGTTCAGGATAAAGTCCTTCGAAGCCTGCTTGACAATGCCCAATTCGCGATAAGGCATGAAGTACTGCACGAACTGTTTCTCCTCGTAGGGCATCAGCCACGTGAAGTCTGGTTGGTTCTCGGTATAGACGCCGGCCATCAGTTCGATGTAGGGACGAAACCCCTTGCCTTCATATTCGTCTGTCAGGTTGCGGTCCCACGCACGGCCGAAGTCGCCATTACCCCACGTCCACTGCTTCTTGCCTGGCGAGAAATGGTGGCTGGCCACATGCAGCATGCCGCCCTTGCTGTCGTTCTCGTAGCCGCCCTCGAAGTCGTACTTCGAATTGACGGCCATATAACTTGTGGGTACATAGATGTTCTTGTAGTTCGAGATATCCACACCTGCCGAATAGTCCATCTTATAATAGGTGCCCGTAGCGATGGGAAACGACGAGACGGCACGTTTGCCATGATCGAACACGGCATTGACATCGGGTGGGAACACGCTCTGGTAGGCATCGTTCACTTCGACAGCGGGATTGGCCCACCAAAGGAAGGTCTGCGGTAACGGGGTACGATTCGACACGCGACCCTGTATTTCCAAATAGGCACAACCTGGACGCAGCGTAAAGCCTGCCATACCTTTCTGGTGGAACATGCGCTCCATCTCGTTGACCCACACCGTCACGCTTCCGTCCTCATTCTCCACGATGTCGCAGTCGACAGGCAAATAAGTGGAGGGGCGATGGTGCTGTGGCCAGTTGAACTCGATGCCGCCCGAGATCCAGGGACCCGTCAGTCCTACGAGTGCGGGTTTGATAACATGGTTGTAGTACACAAAGTGGCGCTGCTTGATTTTGTCGTACGCCATCTGTACGCGTCCGCCCAACTCAGGCAGTATCATCACCTTGATATATTCGTTCTCTATCCAGACTGCGAGCCATTCCTTATCGACCTTTTCGTCCGAAATCGACTCAATGACGGGATAGGGATAGACCACGCCACTCGAACCCTGATAGACGCGTTTCTCCAGAAATATCGGATTCTTCTCGGCCTTTCCGATTTCGTATGTTGGTATCGTCACCAACTCTCTCCATGCTTTTACAGACATCATCTGAAATTTAATATTTAATGTTTAATCTTTAATCTTCAATGAGTTCTTTTCCTAATTCTTCCAAACTTTTACCTTTCGTCTCGGGACAGCGCTTCCATAGGAATACGAAAGCGCAACAGCAGATGGCGCTGTAAATCCAAAACGAACCACTACTGCCTAAGGCGGCATTCATCGAGGGGAACGAGAACGTCAGCGTACAGCAACCCACCCACAGAGCAAATGTACACGTCGCCATAGCGATGCCACGAATGCGGTTGGGGAATATCTCCGCCAGCAACGTCCATGTAACCGGTGCCAGCGTCATGGCGTAGGTCGAGATGGCTGCCACAACAAGGAGCACCATCACGAAACCCTTCACCTCGAAGAAGTAGCACGTGCCCAAAATCAGGTAGATAAACCCCAATCCGCCAGCACCCAAAAGGATGAGCGTCCGTCGTCCCCACTTCTCGATGGTATAGAGCGCCACGATGGTAAAAATGACATTGGCAATGCCCGTAATGACGATGTTGATGAACATGCCGTCGACATCAAAGCCTGCCCCCACGAAGATTTCCTGCGCATAGTTGAAGATGACATTCGTGCCGCACCACTGTTGGAATACGGCAATCACCAAGCCCAACAATAAAATGCGGCTATATTTGCTTTGAAACAGTTCACGAAGACCGGCCTCATTTCTCATTTTCTCATTTCCTTCATTTCTCAATTTCAAAAACACTGGGCTCTCCGGAATAAAGAAACTCATGACCAGGAACAGCGCAGCAGGCAATGTCTCGGCCCAGAACATCCAGCGCCAGCCCCATTCCAGGTTCCATGCCTGCTCAGCAGCTACGGAAGTATCGCGTGCCAACAGCATGTTGACAATCTGCGCAGCCAGAATACCCAGTACAATCGTCATCTGGTTCAGGCTGACCATACGACCGCGAATCTCCGTAGGACTGACTTCTGCAATATACATCGGTGCCAAAGCCGAGGCGACACCGATGCCCACGCCACCGATGAAGCGGGCCATATTAAATAAGGTAAAGTCGTTGAACAAACCCGTACCAATAGCCGATACCGTGAACAACACTGCCGACACCATCAGCAAGGGTTTACGACCATACTTGTCGGCAGCAGCACCAGCCACCATCGCACCTGCCAGACAACCGATCAACGCCGTCGTCATAGCCACGCCCTGCATCAGAGGCGAGTCACTGATACCAAAATAAAGTTCATAGAACGGTTTGGCTCCACCTATCACCACCCAGTCGTAGCCAAAAAGCAGTCCGCCCATAGCCGACACAGCGCAGATGAAGTAGAGAAATCCTTTATTGTATCCCTGCATACACTTAGTTATTAATGGTTTCTTATGTAGTTATGAGAATAAATTTCCGCAAAGGTAGTAAAAAATTCGGAATTCAGAATTCGGAATTCGGAATTATTTCGTATCTTTGCAAAAAATAACAAAACTATAAGCATTATGTACGACAAAGAACGGGGGCTGTACGTAGCCCATTGCGCCAATGGAGCGCTTTCGATAACAGGTAAGATGGCGAATCGTCACGGACTCATAGCCGGAGCTACGGGAACAGGTAAGACGGTGACGTTGCAGGTCATAGCCGAGACTTTCTGTCAGGCTGGTGTGCCGTGTTTCATGGCTGATATGAAGGGCGACCTGAGTGGTATTTCGCAGGTGGGCAAGATGAGCGGCTTCATCGAGAAGCGCTTGCCCGAGTTCGAAATCGAAAATCCCGAGTTCCAGGCGTGTCCTGTCCGTTTCTTCGATGTATTCGGTGAGCAGGGTCATCCCATGCGTGCCACTATCTCGCAGATGGGACCGCAGTTGCTCAGCCGACTGATGCAACTGAACGAAACGCAGGACGGTGTGCTGAACATCGTATTCCGCATTGCCGACGAGCGCGGACTGCTCTTGATAGACCTGAAGGACCTGCGCTCGATGCTCGACTGGGTGTCACAACATGCCAAGGAGTACACCACCAAGTACGGCAACATCTCGACGCCTACCATCGGTGCCATCCAGCGTGCCTTGCTACAATTGGAGAATCAGGGGGCCGACAAGTTCTTTGGCGAACCGTCGTTCGACATCTACGACCTCATGCAGACAGAAGGAGGCAAGGGTGTGATGAACGTGCTGGCTGCCGACAAGCTGATGCTCCAGCCCAAGCTCTATTCGACGTTCCTGCTGTGGCTCCTGAGCGAGCTCTACTCTACCCTGCCCGAAGTTGGTGACCTGCCGCTGCCCAAGCTCGTATTCTTCTTCGACGAGGCCCACATGCTGTTTACCGACACCTCGAAGGCACTACTCGACAAGATAGAACAGGTTATCCGCCTCATTCGTTCGAAGGGTGTAGGCATCTACTTCATCACACAGAGTCCCACGGATATTCCAGAAAACATCCTCGGCCAGTTGGGCAACCGCGTCCAGCATGCCCTCCGTGCCTATACGCCCAAGGACCAAAAAGCCGTGAAGACCGCTGCCGACACGTTCCGTGCCAATCCGGCCTTCAAGACCGACGAGGCCATCATGAACCTCGAAACGGGTGAGGCACTGGTTAGCTTCCTCGACGAGAAGGGTGCACCCAATATGGTGGAACGTGCCAAGATCCTATTCCCGCTGTCGCAGATTGGTGCTGTCACCGAAGGTCAGCGTCTCGACATCATCAAGCAGAGCCGCATCTATGGCAAGTACGACACGCCCATCGACCGCGAAAGCGCCTTCGAGGTGCTGATGGCTGAAGCTGAACAGCAAATGGCTGCTGAACAGGAAGAGGTTGCTGCCGCTGAGGAAGCCAAGGCTGCAGGTAAAGCCGCCAAGGAAGAAAAGAAGAAACCCGGCATGATGTCGAAAGTGCTGAAAGCTATCCTCACTGCCGTCACCTCGACTCTCGCCGCTGTCCTCGGCACCTACGTTAGCGACAAAGTAACGGGAAAGAAGACCAAATCAAAGACCTCTACGACAGGTCGCGTAGTGAAGAATGCCACCAGTGCCGCTACGCGTACCGCCACCAAGGAACTGACGCGCGACATCTTAGGTAATCTGATTAAGTAGAGAAGTTAGAGAAGTTAAAGAATACTTTTCATTGCACAAAACAGCCGAAGTGTGCACATTTTGGCTGTTTTTGTGCATTTTATTTGGCTATGTGCGTAAAAAAGTGTAATTTTGCACCCGATTTTGCAAAAGGATATCATTTTTACACATTATTAATATAATATGGCATTAAAAATTGTAGTACTTGCTAAGCAGGTACCCGACACAAGAAATGTGGGTAAGGACGCCATGACTGCCGAAGGAACGGTGAATCGTGCAGCCCTGCCCGCCATCTTCAATCCAGAAGATTTGAATGCCCTGGAGCAGGCCCTTCGCCTGAAGGAGCAGAACCCAGGCTCAACAGTAGGAATCCTCACGATGGGTCCTCCACGTGCAGGTGAGATTATCCGTCAGGGACTTTATCGT
>JAFVHO010000137.1 GCA_017474485.1 Prevotella sp. | reverse complement strand
GTCGCCTTTGGCGATTGTCAATGAAAAATTGAGAATTCTACATTCAAACATCGCAGCGAAGCGAGAATCATTTAACACTCAACATTCAACATTCAAAATTCAAAAGCTATGAAAAAGGAAACTTGGAAGACGGTGATTCAGGTCGTCATTAGCATCTTGACAGCGGCACTGACCGCTATGGGCACCACGTCGTGTATGGGTCACGGCCCGTTCTGATTATGGTCCATGATTAACGGTATTGAAAAAGAACGTGCATCACACTGCGCGTTCTTTTTTGGTCACTTCTATGACCTGTCCGTCGTAGGCCATCTGGATGTTTGAGGGTAGCAGGGCGTTGACGTCATCATGACGGGGCATATCGTGGCTACTATGGATGAGCCATGTTTGCGGGGCATCAATCTGCTGAGCAAAGCTGACGGCCTCGTCGAGGGTTTGATGAGAGTGGTGCGGTAACGGACGCAAGGCATTGACTATCAAGACATCACATTGCTCTGCATAAGGAACCTCTTCGGGAGCAATGGACTTCATATCGGTGATATAAACTAATGAGGGACGATGGCTGAGGGATGATGGCTGAGGGCCTACTTCAGACTTCTGACATCCGACTTCTTCAATGCGGTAACCGAGGATGGGAAGATTGTGGTGCATGACCTGAAAAGGCATGATGCGGAAGTCGCCAATAGTAAAGGGCTCGTGAGGATGAATCTCGTGAAGTTGTATGGCTGGCACACCGGGATAACGGTGTTCAGCAAAGCAGTATGGCAGCATCTGGAGCATACCCTTACGGGCGACGGGGTCGGCATAGACGTTGATTTCGCCAAACTGGCAATAAGGACGGACATCATCCAAACCGCCCATGTGGTCGTAGTGGGCGTGGGTGATGAGGATGCCGTCGATACGTCGGAAGGGATGCGGCATAATCTGCTCACGGAAATCCGGTCCACAATCGATGAGTAATCGGGTCTGCTCCGTCTCAATGAGGGCAGAACAGCGCAAACGCTTATCGTGAGGGTCTGGACTGGTACAAGTGTGACATTGACAGCCGATGGTTGGGACGCCACACGAAGTTCCTGTGCCTAAGAAAGTCAGTTTCATATTGAGAAAATGAGAAAATGAGGGAATGAGGAATTAAATGACGTTGACTTCGGGATGGATTTCGATGCCAAACTTATCTGACACATCCTTTCGGATAGTCTCGCAGAGGTTGACAATTTCCTGACCTGTGGCACCGCCAAGATTGACAAGCACAAGTGCCTGCTTATCGTGGACGCCAGCACGTCCGAGCGACTTTCCCTTCCAGCCACATTGTTCAATCATCCAGCCTGCAGGAATCTTCTCATGCTGCGCATCGACCGTATAATGAGGCATCTGCGGATACAGGGAGGCCAGTTCCTCATACTTCTGACGGCTGACGACCGGATTCATAAAGAAGCTGCCTGCATTGCCCTGCACCTTAGGATCGGGCAACTTGGCATTACGGATGTCAATGATGACCTGACGCAACTGCTGGGGCGTTGGTTCAACAATACCCCGACGCTCAAGTTCGCTACGGATGTTGCCGTAATCAAGACGAGGCTGGAAGTCAGTGGAGAACTCGTAAACGACCATCGTAATCAGAAAGCGATTCTTCCACTCCTGCTTAAAACGGCTTTGCCGATAGCCGTATTGACAATCGTCGCGGTCAATGATGCACAGGCGTCCTGTGGCGATCTCAATGGCATGAACCTCGCGGATAAAGTCCTTGGCCTCAGCACCGTATGCGCCGATGTTCTGAACAGCAGAAGCACCCACGTCGCCAGGAATGAGCGACAAGTTCTCAGCGCCATAGAGTCCATTTCTCAGACTGACATCTACGATATCGTCCCACATTTCGCCGCTACCACAGGCCATGCGACATCCTGCCATGTCCCAGCCTTTGACAGCAGAGTGTACGACGATGCCTGGGAAGTCACGTGTCAGCAGCAGATTGCTGCCACCACCTATTATAATATATGGCAGTGATGTTTCTCGCAAAATATTGGCCACCTGCTGTGCCTCTTCTGCTGTCTCATACTCAAGAAAGCGGGTACAACGGGCATCAATTCCAAACGTATTGTGAGCCAACAGACTATAATCGCGTAAGTCTTTCATTCAAGTAGAGAGTTTGGTGAGTCGCCAGTTGCCATTACTACGATGGAAGGTCATTTCAAGTTCCAGGCCATTGGCAATACCACGCAATACAAAGAGTTTGCTATTGCCCTCCTTGCGAGGCTCGCCATAAATGATATTGTATATCATCTTCTTGGGCAACTGCGGAGCAAAGGCCTCCCATGTATCAGGAGTAATGACACCTTCCATCGTCGCAAAATCATCGTCAGGGTCAGGGCCAACAAAGGTCACCTCGTCTCCAATATGTTGCAACTGATATTCTGAACTGCTGGCAAACTGATGATAGAAAGGCAGGAACGAGGCATTGTTAGACTGAGCAATAGGAATGGTACAAACCTCAACCAACATCCACGCGCCTTTCAGACGGCGGAAATGATATTGACTGACTGTCTGCGAATCAAAAAAGATTTTCTCCACCACAGCCTGATTGACAGACGTATCCTTCACCACCTCCATATGGCGCTCATTGTCAAATAGTTCGGTGTAGTAGCCCTGATGCATAAAGAAATGTTCCATCTTCCATTGCTGACGGTCAACAGACGTAACCTTGTTGTCATTCACCATACGCAAGGGAAAGAGGATACGCTCCATTTGGAGTTTACGGTTGGCAGCAAAGTTGAACACGAAATCGTCGAACAACTCATCGGCAGCCTTGGGCATGGGAAGATTGTCCAATTCGGCCAACAGCGAATCGACAGCCGACATGGTGTCGCGGGCAACGACACTATCAGCTACCTCTTCATCGGTTGCTGTACCAGTCTTGCTTCCTCCACACGAAACAAATATGAGGAGAAAGACCACCAGCAGAAAGAAATAATGTCTCATGAATCGACTAATTTAATGACTTCTCTCAAATTTTGTGCAAAATTACAAAATTATTCTCAATCTTTCATCTTTAATCTTTAATTTTTTTGTACCTTTGCATCAAAATTCATGTTTTACACCAAGATTATGATACTTGATAAGATAGACGAACTTCTGAAAGAAGTACAAACACTGAGTGCAAAGAATGCGGAAGAAGTAGAACAGCTCAGACTAAAATACTTGAGCAAGAAGGGTGAGATTACAGCCCTGATGAATGACTTCCGCGAGGTCGCAGCCGACCAGAAAAAGACTGTGGGCATGAAGATTAATGAGTTGAAGACGCTGGTAACAGAGCGCATCAACCAATTACGCGAAGAGGTTGAGACACAAGATACTGGCGAGGAAGCCATTGACCTGACACGTACGCCCTACCCCATCCAGCTGGGTTCACGCCATCCACTAACCATCGTCACCAACGAGATTATTGATATTTTCTCGCGAATGGGCTTCGTGCTGGCTGATGGTCCAGAAGTGGAGGACGACCTACACGTGTTTACAAAGATGAACTTTGCAGCTGATCATCCTGCCCGTGATATGCAGGACACCTTCTTCGTGTCGCAGCATCCCAACGACGTCACCAAAAATATCCTGTTGCGTTCGCACACATCGAGCGTTCAGGCCCGTGTGATGGAGAATATGCATACGGAAGACGGCAAGTTAACTGCCCCCATCCGCGTCATTTGTCCTGGACGCGTATACCGCAATGAGGCTATTACAGCCCGTGCACATTGCTTCTTCCATCAGGTAGAGGGACTATATATAGATAAGAACGTGAGCTTCACCGATCTGAAGCAGGTACTGTTGTCGTTTGCACGCGAGATGTTCGGTGCCGATACACAGATTCGTCTGCGTCCTTCATATTTCCCATTCACAGAGCCGTCAGCAGAGATGGATATCTCATGCTTTATCTGTGGCGGTGAAGGATGCGGATTCTGCAAGCACACAGGCTGGGTTGAGATTCTTGGTTGCGGTATGGTTGATCCCAACGTACTGGAGCAGTGCGGCATTGACTCAAAGATTTACTCGGGCTATGCCTTCGGCATGGGCGTTGAGCGTATCACTAACTTGAAATATCGCGTCAGCGACCTCCGCATGTTCTCGGAGAACGACGTAAGATTCCTTAAAGAATTCGAAGCAGCAAACTAAAAAGATGAGTATGAAACTCGCTATAATGACGCAGCCCACCTTCTTCGTTGAAGAAGATAAAATCCTGACTTCGCTATTTGAAGCCGGATTGGACAATCTGCATCTATATAAGCCTGGTTCTGAGCCTATCTACTCAGAAAGACTGCTCACACTGCTGTCGAATGACTATTACTCGAAGATTACTGTACACGACAATTTCTATTTGAAGCAAGAATACAAGTTGCACGGCATACATATAGATGATGAGACGACACCGCCACCCAGTGGCTATAAGGGGCACATCAGCCGTACGTGTACACACTTGGATCAACTCAAGGCCGCCAAAAAGAACGCCGACTATGTACTGCTGAAGTACATCTTCGACAGTCAGACAGAACCTGACCAGAAGGCCACCTTCACGATGGACGAACTGAAAGAGGCTTCGCGCAAAGGACTGATTGACAAGCACGTATATGCATTGGGAGGCATGAATCTTGACAATGTGCGCATGGCTAAAGACTTGGGGTTTGGAGGCATTGTTATTAGTGGTGACCTGTGGAACCGTTTCAACATCCATCAGGAATTGGACTATCAGGCATTGTTAGACCACTTTGCCAAAATACGTAAAGCAATAGGATAATAGGATAAAAACAAATCATAAGAGATGAGCGCTAACAAAAACTACATGGTATTTTCAGGTACTGCCACAACGTACCTCGCAGAGAAAATCTGCCAAAGTTTAGGCTGTCCACTTGGAGAACTGCAAATCACGAAGTTCTCGGATGGTGAGTTTGCCGTGTCATACGAAGAAAGTATTCGCGGACGCGACATCTTCTTGGTGCAGAGCACCTTCCCCAACAGTGACAATCTGATGGAGTTGCTGCTCATGATTGATGCAGCCAAACGTGCCTCAGCACGCACCATCAATGCCGTTATCCCCTATTTCGGATGGGCTCGTCAGGATCGTAAGGACAAGCCCCGCGTAAGCATTGGTGCCAAGTTGGTGGCTGACTTGCTGTCAGCAGCAGGAGTCAACCGCGTCATTACGATGGATCTTCATGCCGACCAGATTCAGGGTTTCTTCGATGTTCCCGTCGATCACCTGTATGCCTCGAATGTGATACTGCCCTATCTGCAGACGCTGCATCTTGAAGATCTCGTCATTGCTTCACCCGATGTTGGTGGTTCGAAGCGTGCTAACACTTACGCCAAATACTTGGGTTGTCCGTTGGTGCTGTGTAACAAGACACGTGCCCGTGCCAATGTAGTAGCCTCCATGCAAATCATTGGTGAGGTGGAAGGCAAAAATGTTGTGATTATCGACGATATGGTTGATACAGCAGGAACCATCACCAAGGCAGCCGACTTGATGAAAGCTTCCGGTGCAAAGACTGTGCGTGCCTGTGCTTCACACTGTGTGATGAGCGGCCCTGCCAGTGAGCGTGTACAGAACTCGGCCCTTGAGGAGATTGTATTTACCGACTCTATTCCCTATACTCAGCGCTGTGCCAAGGTAAAACAACTCAGCGTAGCAGACTTATTCGCAGAAACGATTCGCAGAGTCATCAATAATGAAAGCATTTCAAGCCAGTATATTGTTTAGTGCAGTAGTGCTTGCACTGACAGCATGCCACTCCAACACTTATAAAATCAGTGGTGCTGTGGAGGGACTGAACGATGGTGATACTTTGTTTATTACCAACGACTTGCAGACAGGCATCCCCACTGATACACTAATTGTGAAGGATGGCAAGTTTGAGCTGAGCGGCGAGACCGACTCAACCTATCTTTGTATGGTATATAGCGAGAAGCGCAACGAGGTGAACGCCCCATTCTTTATTGAGCCAGGCAATATCAGCATTAAGTTGGTGGAAACCCCAGGAATGTCACGTGTTGGTGGCACAAGATGTAATGAACAATGGCAGGAGTTGAATGACTCGGTAATGTTTATCGGCAAGGAAATCAACCGTATTGCTGAGCATATCTATGGTAATACTATAGACGAGATGGAACAGCAAAAGGGCATGGAGCAGATAGAAAAACTGAACCAGCGTTTCTCTGCTATTGTCGTGAAAACTACTGAGAAGAATATCAAGAACGAGTTTGGCTATTTCCTGCTCACCTACTATCCAGAAGAACTCATTGACAATCAGACACGTATGAAGCTGATTGACAAGCTCCCAGATGAGAAGCAGAAACGTCCTGCCATTCAGGAAATGCTGGTCAATCTGAAACAGGCTGCTGAAAGTGCTGAAGGTATGACCATCAAAAACTTCACACAGCCCGGACTGGACGGGACACCTTTGAGCTTATTGGGCGAAGTAGCTAAGAGCAAGATAACAGTTATCGATTTTTGGGCATCATGGTGTGGCCCTTGTCGTCAGGAAATGCCGTTCATGCTGGAGTTGTATGGCAAGTATAAGAATAAAGGTCTGAATATCATAGGCATATCTCTTGACGAAGATAGCGATGCCTGGAAAGCTGCTACCCAACAGCTCAACATCCCCTGGATACAGATGAGCGACCTTAAAGGATGGGAGAATACTATTGCCAAACATTTCTGTGTGAACAGCATTCCACATACTATTGTTGTCGACCAAAAGGGTAAAATCCTTAAGCGAGGTCTCCGTGGTGAGAAGTTGGAAGAATTCGTTGATAAACAATTGAAATAACAGAATTGTTATCATATAAAATAAGGTGGCAACCATTATGATTGCCACCTTTATTTATATCCCTTGGGAATTAGTTACCAACAGGCAACTCAAGCCACTTCACATAGCAGAAGTCCTGACGATGAGGCAGGTTCTTATTGCAAGGATACATGCGGACAGCACTCTTGTACTGACCAGCCTGCTTGGGAGAATGCTGAACCTCAAAGGTATAGAGATTACCATCCTTCTTCACCATCTTCAGCGGTTCAACAGAGAATACGCGCTCGTTACCATCCTTATCAATGGCTACATTGACTTTCTCCAGAGCGACAGCATCGTCAAGGCCCTGTTCGTTGATAACATAGCGAAGGGTGTACTCTTTACCCGTCTCGTGCAATCCGGAAACAGGAGCTGTAGATTCAGCGCTTACCACGCTGATAGCATCCCAACGCTCAGCAACAGTCTCCTTCCACAAGGCAATCTCCTTAGCAAGTTGATTGTTATTCTTCGAAAGTTCCTTGAAACGCTTAGCCTGCTTCTCGTAGAACTTTGAATAATAGTCATCCAACTGACGCTTCATCGTGTAGTGAGGTGCAATCTGGGCAATAGAGTTCTTGACAACCTTAATCCAACCCTTAGAGATTCCCTTCTTATCCTTATCGTAGTAGAGAGGAACAATCTCGTTCTCAAGCAGGCCGTAGATGGTAGCTGCATCGAGCTGATCCTGATAGCCCTGATTCTGATAAGTACGCTTCTCAGTAAGAGCCCAACCAGCACCTTCACGATAGCCTTCCAGCCACCAACCGTCCTTGACAGACAGGTTGACAACACCATTCATCTCGGCCTTCTCGCCTGATGTACCAGAAGCTTCAAGAGGACGTGTCGGTGTATTCATCCAAATATCAACACCCGATACCAAACGACGAGCCAACAGGAAGTCATAGTCCTCAAGGAAGATAACCTTACCTTGGAACTGAGGCATCTGCGAGATCTCGAAAATCTTCTTGATGAGTCCCTGACCTGCACCATCAGCGGGGTGAGCCTTACCTGCGAAGAGGAAGATAACAGGACGCTCGGGATTGTTGACAATCTTGTCAAGACGCTCCAAATCGGTGAACAACAGGTGAGCACGCTTGTAGGTAGCGAAACGGCGGCAGAAACCGATAACCAACGCATTGGGATTGAAGCGTTCCAGCAACTTCACCACACGTGAGGGATCACCCTGATTCTTCAACCATGTGTCGCGGAACTGCACCTTGATATAGTCGAACAACTTAACCTTCAGAGCCTGACGTGTAGCCCAAATTTCCTCATCGGGACAGTTATAGATCCCATGCCAGATCTCCTCGTTAGACTGGTCGCTCATAAACTTCTCGTCGAAGTACTTGGCATATACGGCACGCCACTCAGCAGCAGCCCACGTTGGGAAGTGAACACCATTGGTAACGTAACCTACGTGGTTCTCTTCAGGATAGTAACCCTGCCAAATAGGTGCGAACATTTTCTTCGACACCTCGCCATGCAGCCAAGATACACCATTAACCTCCTGACAAGTATTGCAGGCAAAGGTTGACATACAGAATTTCTCGCCCTTGTCCTCAGGATTGGTACGACCCATACCGATGAACTCGTCCCAAGAAATACCAAGTTTCTGAGGATAAGCACCCATATATTTGCCAAACAGGCCCTCGTCGAAGTAGTCATGACCAGCAGGTACTGGCGTATGAACGGTATAGAGGCCACTGGCACGAACCAGTTCAAGAGCCTGGTTGAATGTCAGACCGTCTTCCTCAATGTAGTCGCACAGACGCTGCAGATTACAGAGTGCTGCGTGGCCTTCGTTACAGTGATAAATATCTTTCTTGATGCCCAGTTTCTTCAACAGCAGCATACCACCAATACCCAGCAATATCTCCTGCTTCAAGCGGTTCTCCCAGTCACCACCATAAAGGCTGTGAGTAATGGGCTTGTCAAAGTCTGAGTTCATCTCGTTATCAGTATCGAGCAGATAGAGCTTTACACGACCAACGTTCACGCGCCATACGTAAGCATGAACCTGATAGTTGGTGTAGGGAACATCTACCACCAGAGGATTACCATCCTTATCAAGCTGACGCTCAATAGGAAGTGAACCAAAGTTCTGCATATCGTAATTAGCAATCTGCTGACCATCCATCGACAATGACTGAGTAAAGTAGCCGAAACGATAGAGGAAACCAACAGCACACATGTCAACATTAGAGTCAGAAGCCTCCTTGACATAGTCACCGGCCAACATGCCAAG
>JAFVHO010000136.1 GCA_017474485.1 Prevotella sp. | reverse complement strand
GCACATAAAGCCAGTAATCCTACTGTCAGTAATCTTTTCATTATCATGTCTTGTTTTCCGCTACCGCATATCCCTGTACGGGCGTACTATCGTTCTAAGGCAGGTCTTCTGACTTTCCCCAGTCTGCTTTACCTTCCCGTCGCTTTTCACTATTCGTTATTCACTTTTCATTAGTGAAGCGTCAGTGGCGTTATACAAGCAGACCCTTCAAAAGGGGATTACAGCTGCAGGTACAGTTCCGGACTCTCACCGGATTCCCTTGCATCAGGCGGCTTCAGCCACCAGATTGCCTTTATTGGCTGCAAAGTTACAACTTTTTTCGATATACGATGCATATTTCACGGATTTTTTTTAATTTTGCAGCATGAAATCAGCTTTTCTGATAGCAGCACCTACGAGTGGCTCGGGCAAAACAACCATTGCACGAGGGCTGATGGCGTTGTTGACATCGAAAGGCTACAAGGTACAACCGTTCAAGTGTGGACCTGACTATATCGACACGAAATTCCATGAGTCGGTATGTGGACGCCCAAGCATCAACCTCGATACCTTTATGGCAACGCCAGAGCATGTTCGCGAACTCTTTGACCATTATGGCAAAGATGCCGATGTATGTATCATTGAGGGTATGATGGGCTTGTTTGATGGCTACGATCGTGACAAAGGTTCTTCAGCAGAAATAGCACAAGTGCTGGATATTCCCGTTGTGTTGGTAGTCGATACCAAGTCGGCAGCATATTCCATGGCTCCACTGCTTTCTGGCTTCATGAACTTCCATAAGGACGTGCATATCGCGGGCGTAATATATAATAAGGTAGGGAGTGAACGCCATTACCACATGTTGCAACAGGTTTGCGACGACCTAGGCATCGGCTGTTTCGGATACTTACCCAAATCGCCTGCGCTTGAACAAAGCTCACGCTATTTAGGACTCGATTTCTCACAACGCCCTGAGACCAAACAGCTTCAGGAACTTATAGAAAACAACGTAAGATGGAAGAAGCTACTCGAATTATAATAGCACGCAATGCAGAGTCGTTCTCCTTCATCTATCAGGAGAATATCGACCGCTTTGAGAACGTTATGTTTTTCGACCCTGAGAAGGATGTACCTTGTCTTGATGATGTCGACTTGCTCTATTTGCCAGGTGGCTACCCCGAGAAACATCTAGAAGCGCTTGTTGCTAACGAAGCGTGTCGAAAGGCTATCAAGGAATATGCAGAAAAGGGAGGTAGGATAATAGCTGAATGTGGAGGGATGATGTATCTTTGCAAGAGCATCGTGACCGATGATGGAAGCTATCCCATGTGTGGCGTGTTTCCCTATCAGATTACTGCGCGTCAGGCAGACAGAAAACTCTCGTTAGGCTATCGCCGTTTTGTGCTCGACGGAAAAGAATATCGTGGACATGAGTTCCATTATACGCAGTTCTTAGGCAAAACACCAACGAGTATAGTGCAGGTCTATAACGCCAAAGGCGAACTTGTCACAACCCCAGTATTCAAGTATAAAAATGTTTTAGCAAGCTATACGCATTTATATGAAATCATTGGCTAAACTACATCCCGTCATGCTGGCTGGTACAGGCAGCGACGTTGGCAAGAGCATTCTTGCTGCTGCTTTCTGTCGTATCTTCAAACAAGACGGTTACAATCCTGCTCCTTTCAAGGCACAGAATATGGCATTGAACTCCTACGCCACACCTGAAGGTTTGGAGATAGGCCGTGCGCAGGCTGTTCAGGCTGAGGCTGCAGGCATTCCTTGTCATACCGATATGAATCCGCTGCTTCTCAAGCCAAGTTCTGACCATACCTCACAAGTCGTATTGAATGGTAAGCCGATTGGCAATAAAGATGCGTACGATTACTGGCGTCGTGGAACATCAGAGATAGATTTTCGGAAAGAGGTTTGTGATGCCTTTGACCGTCTCGTGACAAAATACAACCCCATCGTATTGGAAGGTGCTGGCAGCATTGCAGAAATCAATTTAAAGGATAGGGATTTAGTCAACCTCTCGATGGCTCGTCATGCCAATGCTGACGTCATTCTGGTGGGCGACATTGATCGTGGTGGTGTGTTTGCCTCCGTCTATGGCAGCATTGCTTTACAGACGCCTAAGGACAGGAAACTCATCAAGGGTATCATCATCAACAAGTTCCGTGGCGACATGCGACTCTTCGAAGAAGGACGGAAGATGCTGGAGGAAATTTGTGGCGTGCCTGTGTTGGGCGTCGTACCTTATTATAAAGACATCTACATTGAGGAAGAGGATTCTGTGAGTCTTGAGAAGAAACAACGTGAACTGGCTGAGGGAAAGGTAAACGTGGCTGTGGTGCTGTTGCGCCATATCTCGAACTTTACCGACTTCGACACACTGGAACGAGACCCGCGTGTCAACCTCTTCTATACAAACAATGTTGCTGATATCAGTCGTGCCGATATCATTATCCTGCCAGGTACGAAAGCCACATTGGACGATTTGTTAGAATTACGCCGAAACGGTTGTGCGCAGGCTATCCAGCACGCCCATCGTGATGGCAAAACGGTAGTGGGAATCTGTGGCGGTTATCAGATGCTGGGACAAGTGGTGAGCGATCCCAACGGCATCGAGGGTACTATTGCCAGTTTGCCTGGTCTCGGCCTGTTGCCTATTCACACCACAATGACACACGAGAAGACCACACGACAAGTTACCTTCCAGTTTGAAGGGCAGACGTGTCAAGGCTACGAGATTCATCAAGGTGTCAGCAACACCAACGAGACCATCATGCAGACAGACCATTGCATTGGTACCTATATCCACGGTTTCCTCGACAATGTGCCAGTCATCGAGCATCTGCTCAAGCAACATCAAACAGCTAATAACCACCCCCAAATAGCTATAAGTCATGCTGCCTTCAAAGAGGAGCAATACGATAAGTTGGCTGCCCATGTTCGTAAGTATGTAGATGTTGATAAACTCTATCAGATACTGATTCATGACTAACTGCATAGCTTTGCTCATTGGTTGGGTACTCGACCTGCTTTTTGGCGACCCCCAGCGCTTGCCACATCCCATTGTATGGTTCGGTAAGGCTATTGCCTTCTGCGAGCATCGTTTGAATAAAGGGATTCATCGCAAACTGAAAGGTGCTCTTGTGGCTATAGGCCTCATTGCAGCAACTTTTGCCATTGGAACAATGATTAATTGGCAGTTACCAATTATCAATTTTGTAATAGTCTTCTATTGTCTCGCTGGCACAACGTTGATTCGTGAAGTGCGTCAGGTATTCCTAGCCCTCGACCGTTCGTTAGAGGAGGGTAGGACACAGGTGGCTCGTATCGTAGGGCGAGATACCTCAGAACTTTCTGCTCAAGAAGTGCGTACGGCAGCCCTTGAGACACTGGCTGAGAATTTGAGTGATGGTGTTATAGCCCCCTTGTTTTGGCTTGCCGTACTAGGTATTCCTGGGATGTTAGCTTACAAAATGGTCAACACACTCGACTCAATGATAGGCTACAAGACGGAACGTTATAAGGACTTTGGCTGCTGGGCGGCCCATATCGACGATGTTGCCAACTATATTCCAGCACGACTGACGGCCCTGCTGATGATATTATCTAGCGGAAGGAAATTATTCACTATTCACTATTCACTCTTCACTTTCGTCTGGCGCTACGGACGAAAACACGCCTCACCTAATAGCGGTTATCCAGAGGCAGCATTGGCAGGCATTTTGGATTGTCGTTTCGGTGGTCCGCATTATTACTTTGGAGAACTGTTCGATAAACCGTATATTGGCGAAAACGACCGAGAACTCACGACTGAAGATATGAAAAAAGCCGTTCGCGTGAATCGAACGGCAGAAGTCATGATGGTGGTGCTGACTGCACTATGCCTTTGGTTTATCTAATATGTAGCACAGACAACCAGGCACGTTGCTAATTCCACTAACAGACAGACGGCACCACAACAGTCGCCTGTGTAGCCTTGCAGTCGTCGCCAAATCAGTAGATAAAGGAAATACATCACGATACAGGGCAGGAAGATAATCATATGCCAAGGCAGACCTGTATACCATAGGAATGCTGCCATTGGGAAAAATCCCTGAATAGTCAGACTAATACCAGCCTTCCAGTCGATTTTCCGATAGACGGTTTTATTCTTTGCAGTATCTTCCGTTCGTGCATATGGCATCATGATAATTAGCTGACTGGCCACCATCTTGCTATAGGGATCAGCAACAAGGATGATCAGTGCAGCCAACTCTGATGGCATCGAATAAAGGGTGGCGCTTAACAGTAGCACGTATAGAATAAGTCCCAGTACACCGTATGTGCCGATGTGCGAATCCTTCATGATGTCGAGAATGCGCTGGCGGTCTGTACCCCCTCCACCAAAACCATCCAGGAAGTCTGCCAAACCGTCTTCGTGAAGGGCACCTGTTATCAGCAGACGAACCACAATCGCAGCTATGACAACCACGGGATATGGCAGTATCATACAACCAAAATAGAGCGTGGCAGCCATTGCACCACCTGTGAGCCAACCTGTGAGTGGCCAATGTTCCACAACCGTTTTATAACACTCCTTTGGAGGTTGGTGCAAACGCCAGAACGGCAGACGGGTAAAGAATATGAAAGCTGCCCAAATACGGTCATACCAATGGGTTTGGTCTAATTGTATTTCCATCGCTTAGAAGTATTTTGTGATTTTGGCGTTATCGAAATTGTTCATTTCGTTAATCATGCGGACAGCGGAGTCAATAATGGGGAAGGCACAAAGTGCACCAGTGCCCTCGCCAAGCCTTAGTCCCAAGCTAAGTAATGGTTGGGCATCAACGATATCCAACATCATCCGATGTCCACTCTCATCGCCACAATGCGTAAAAATCATATAGTCCTGCGAGTCAGGATAGAGTAGGATGGCGGCCAGAGCGCAGGCCGTCATGATAAAGCCGTCTACTAATACAACAAGGTGGCACTCTGCTGCTCGTAACATAGCACCGATGGCAGCAATCATCTCAAAGCCGCCGAAGATTCTTAGGGGTAAGATGTGAGATGTGAGATGTGAGAGAAGAGACTGATAACGGGCAACTGCCTGAGACAAAACCTTGTACTTATGACGGATGCCATCGTTATTGAGACCTGCACCAGCTCCGATACAGTCTTTCAAGGGGATATCACCAAAGAGGCTCATCCAGATACTGGAGGGTGAGGTATTGCCAATACCCATCTCGCCTATACTCAGCACCTTACAACCCTCGGCTATGCAGTCATCGACTAATTCGACGCCCACCTGAATGGCCTGATTAAACTCTTCTTCCGTCATCGCTGGCTCATAGAGAAAGTTCTTGGTGCCGCGGGCAATCTTTCGGTCGATAATACCGTCAATCTGACTCAAATCGTAATCAACACCCACATCGACAATTCGTAGCTTAAAACCGTGCTGTCGACAGAACATGTTGACGCCTCCACCACCACGGGTGAAGTTAATCATCTGTTGCCAAGTGACCTCACGCGGCGATACACTAACCCCCTCGCGTTCTATACCATGATCGCCACCTAACAACAAATGGCATGGATGTTGCATCGATGGTTCCAGCGTCTGCTGAATCAGACAAATCTGCATTGCTAAGTCTTCCAACCTGCCAAGCGAGCCCTTAGGCTTGTTCAGGTTGTCTATCTTCGCCTGAATAGCAGGACGCAGTGTCCCGTCGGGTCTTTCTATCTTAAATGTCCTCATTCTAACCCTTAACCTTTAATCCTTACTGCGATTCCACTCACCATGAGTATCACTTCATCAGCCTTCGAGGCAATATACTGGTTCATCCAACCTTCAAGGTCGGTGAACTTCCTCTGTATGGCATTATCGCTCACACCACCACTGCCTATTTCGTTGGTTACAAAAATATAGGTGGCATCATGGGTTGTAAAGCGGTCGAACTCATCCTTAACCGTTTCAAGCGTCTGGTCAACATCCGAGGTCTCAAAGAAGAAGTTCGTGAGCCATAGCGTCACACAGTCAACGACCACCACACGTTCCGTCAGGTCGTGCTTACTCAGGTATTTCTCCTCCTCAATATTCGTCCATTGTGGTCCCCGTCGTTCTTGATGCTTGCGCACCCGTTCACGAAACTCGTCGTCCCAGATATGTGCTGTTGCTACATAGACAGGATGCTCTGAAAGACTCAATGCCAACCTCTCAGCCTCCCGACTCTTGCCAGAGCGTTGTCCGCCTGTTATAAGAATGATTTTTCTTTTCACTTTCGTTTTTTTTTCTGATTTATGCTGCAAAGATAATCATTTTTTTATATCTTTGCAGCAGATATGAAGAAAATTATTGTAACAGGTATAGGGCCTGGCAGTCGTGAGGATATCACACCTGCAGTCATGGAAGCCGTCAGCAAAGCTGATGTCGTCGTAGGTTACAAGTATTACTTCCAGTTCGTGGAGCAATACCTGAAACCAGGTTGTCAGTGCATTGACACGGGCATGAAGAAAGAGCGCGAACGTGCACAACAGGCTTTCCAGTTGGCTGAACAAGACAATACCGTTGTTGTCATCTCTTCTGGCGATGCTGGTATCTATGGCATGACACCGCTTATTTATGAGATGAAGCAGGCACACCACTCTGATGTTGAGATTGTGACGTTACCCGGCATCTCTGCCTTTCAGAAAGCTGCCTCACTACTTGGTGCACCCATTGGCCACGATATGTGCATCATTTCCTTGAGTGACCTGATGACTCCATGGGAGGTGATAGAACGCCGAATCAAGGCTGCTGCTGATGGCGATTTCGTAACAGCTATCTACAATCCCAAATCTCACGGACGCTATTGGCAGTTATATCGCCTCGTAGAACTCTTCCTGAAGGTTCGTTCAGCGGATACACCTGTGGGCTATGTTCGTCAGGCGGGTCGCGAGGAACAAGAGGTTAAAGTGACATCTCTTGGTGCTTTTGACCCTGAGGACGTGGATATGTTTACCGTTATCTTGATTGGTAATTCGCAGTCGTATATTGCAGACGGAAAGATGATTACACCTCGCGGCTACTATCGCGAGGAGCAGATGGAAGACGTTAAGCCTGGTCAACAGATTATGATAGAGTCGTTTCGCACCATTGCCAGTGAACTGAAAAACGACTATCCTTTAGATCATTTGTGGGCATTGCTACATGCCATCCATACCACTGCCGACTTTGAGATGGAGCAGATTCTATATACTGACGACAAGGCTGTGGAGAAGTTATATAACAAGGTGAAAGATGGCACGCTGAAAACCATTATTACTGATGTCACGATGGTAACCAGCGGCATCCGAAAGGGAGCCCTTCAGCGCTTGGGTATCGAGGCCAAATGCTACCTCAGCGACCCACGCGTGGCTGAGATGGCAACTTCTTTAGGAATTACTCGCACTCAGGCAGGCATCCGTCTCGCCGTTGAAGAACATCCTGATGCACTCTTTGCCTTTGGTAATGCTCCAACGGCACTCATGGAACTCTGCGACCTCATCCGTAAAGGCAAAGCCAAGCCTGCTGGTATCATTGCTGCACCTGTAGGTTTCGTTCATGTTCGTGAATCGAAACACATGGTAAAACCTTTCAAGGATATCCCAAAGATTATTGTGGAGGGCAGAAAAGGCGGCAGCAACCTTGCCGCTACGCTCTGTAATGCCATCCTTACCTTCGATGATGCCGAACAACTCAAACCTGGTCGTGACTTATGAAGTTCATCGTTATAGGAATTACGGACAATCCACAGCCGTTCTTTCCTCCTGAGGTGCTGGTAATCATCAGACAGGGTAGGGTGTTCTCAGGTGGCAAGCGTCATCATGAGATTGTTGCACCCTTCCTCCCCGTTGATGCCCAATGGATTGATATAACCGTTCCGCTGGAAAAGGTCTTCGAGAAATATAAAAAATTGTCAATTATCAATTGTCAATTATCAATTATAACATTCGCATCTGGTGACCCCTTATTCTACGGCTTTGCCAACACCATCAAACGGAAGATGCCTGAAGCAGAAATCGTGCTCTATCCTACGTTTAATTCCCTGCAGATGTTGGCTCACCGATTGGTGATGCCCTATCACGATATGCGCATCGTCTCGCTGACAGGTCGCCCTTGGCCTGCGTTCGACAAAGCTCTTATCGAGCGTGCAGAGAAGATTGGTATTCTGACCGACAAAGAACATACTCCCGCAGCCATCGCCCAGCGTATGCTCGACTATGGCTATGACTCCTATCAGATGATTGTTGGCGAGCATTTAGGCAACCCCTCTTTGGAAAAGATCTCCACGCTCTCCCTCGAAGAAGCCATCCGTCACGACTTCTCCAATCCCAACTGTGTGATTCTTGACGCTTTCAACCATCAGCCATCAGCCATCAACCATCCTTTCGGCATTCCTGATTCTGACTTTGCCCTCCTCGATGGTCGTGAGAAAATGATCACCAAAATGCCGATTCGTTTGTTGACACTTCAGGCTCTCGATCTCCCCAATCGTCATGTTTTATGGGATATCGGTTTCTGTACAGGCAGCGTTTCAGTCGAAGCTCGCTTGCAATTTCCTCATCTGACAATCTGCGCCTTCGAGATCCGTCCTGAATGCGAGGCCATCATCAAAGAAAACGCCCGTCGCTTCGGTGTGCCAGGCATCGATATCCATATCGGCGACTTCCTCGAAACGGACATCACTGCATTACCTCGTCCAGATGCCGTCTTCATCGGTGGTCACGGAGGCCGCCTGAAGGAAATCATGGCCAAAGTTCTGACGGTCTTGTCAGAAGGTGGCGTCATCGTTTTCAACAGTGTCACCTCTCCAAAGGTTCCTATTGACAGTCGTCGTCTCTGGAACGAAGCCTGTCAGGATTTTGGCCTGCGACAAGAACCGTCTTTACATATTCAACTCAACGATTATAACCCAATAGAGATACTTAAAGTACAAAAGTAGGTATGCTACAGCGCCTCAATTTTTCTCGAAGGTGAGTCCCTGCGTATTTTACAATATTAACTAAAAACGTTTTTTTACAACTTGTGCCTCAATTATTCACATGTTTTTACTAACTTTGCACCACACAATAGAGTTATATTATGGCTAAGAATCTCTTAAACAAGTATGTTTGGCTTGTAGAAACTATCTACAAGGCTAAACGCATAACGTTCGAGGAAATCAACGAAAAGTGGTTGGATAATGACATGAGTGAAGGTGTTGAACTTGCTCTTCGTACCTTCCATAAATGGCGAATCGCTGTAGAGGAGATGTTTGGTTTAGTGATTGAATGTGAGCGTAAGGGTGGTTACCATTATTATATAGAGAATGCCAGTGAGATAAAAAATGGTAGCATACGGAGTTGGCTGTTAAGTACAATTTCAGTAAGCAATCTTCTTATTGAGAACCAGAATATGAAAAACAGAATTCTGCTTGAAGATGTTCCTTCAGGGCAAGAGTATCTTTCGACGATCATTGAGGCAATGAAGAAGAACAATGTCATTCGAATTACCTACCAGAGCTATTGGCGCGAAGAAAGTAACACCTTCAATATAGAGCCTTATTGT
>JAFVHO010000135.1 GCA_017474485.1 Prevotella sp. | reverse complement strand
TTGTTGCCTCCTGTGGCACGAACAATGTTGACGAAGCTTTGGGCATAGTTGTTGATAGCATCATAGGCTGTGCTGGTCTGGGCAAAGTTCCACGAACTCTGGGCATCGAGCATTTCGTTGTAGGCCTCGAAGAGCAGGTGTTGGTCGTAGTTGCGGAACTCTTCGGCTATCTGTTGCCAAAGCTTCTCGTAGCGGGCTTTGTTGGCAGTATAGTTTGTCGCGTCGGCTTTCAGCCATGACTTCCAGTTATTGCTGTCGGCACCTGTGTCGTGGTGAACGTTGATAATACAATACAGTCCTTGGCTGATGACATAATCGACCACGTCGTGGACGCGATTCATCCAAGCAGCATCCACATTGCCGTCCATATCCATGTGGTTATACCACGTCACAGGCACACGGATGGCTCCGAAGCCGGCATCTTTCATCATTGTCATGAGTTCAACAGTAGCGGGGAACTGGCCCCAACACGACTCAGAAGTGACATCCTGCTGCCCCCAATAGTTGGCTTGTGCGGGGTCATGATACTGCTGGTTGTTGGCATCGAGGGCATTGCCCAGATTCCAACCCAGTCCCATGTGCTTCACGGCATCTGCAGCTGTCTCGAACTCGGCAGAGACATCGGGGATATACACCTTGTCGCGAGTGATGACGTTGTCGCTGCTCAGAGCGTCCTTCCACCAGTCGTCACTGCACATGGTGTCGGTAGAACCTTGCCCACCTTGATACCACACCATGAAGTGGCCCCACTTGGCTCCCTTAGTCCAACAGTCGCTGATGAGTCCCTGTTCACCAGCATCGCCCTTGCCGCATTCGCCCAGCACTACCATCTTGTTGGGATAAGTGGCCTGAATCTCAGTGAACTCCTGTAGGTTTTTGTCGGCATCGTAGCCATAGAGGTCGCGAGCCACCATATCGCAATATTGGTCGCCAGGGTACCAGTCGGTGTCTTGGTTATAGCTGTCGCTGTTGCCATTGTAGTTCTGAGTAGTCCAAATCCAGATGAGGTTGTTGACACCTTTCTGCTTGAAGTAGTCGTACATGGCTACCCAGAGCTTCTTGAAGGTCTCGGCACCATCATAGCCCCACCAGAACCAGCTGGTAGTCCAGCCTGCCTGTTGCTTGGCGGTGGCGTTGCCTGCCGCCTCGTGGAAGGGTCGCCACGTGGCTGCAATACCTGCCTCTTGCAGTTTCAGCACCACCTCGATGACTTTGTCCATCTGACCGTAGAACCACTGGCGCTCCCACGAGCCTTCCGTAAACACGTTCTTGGCGCGGAAGGTGGTCTCGCTGGGCGAACAGGTGACGCCACTGCCGTTCTCCTGAACCTCAGTGGTCTGGCTGAGGGGTACGTTGAAGTGCCACATCAGCTGTACGATGCCACCAGCATTGGCCCAACTGGTGACGGGGGTGATGTCGTAGTAGTTAATCCATCCATTGGCCTTATTCTCCTGATTAGGCACGTAGATGTGGATAAAGTCGTAGCAGTTCATAGCAGGATATTTGCCTGTCAGGGCGTGTACCTTCTCCGCAATGCTGGTGTTCCAGTTGACATCGGCCATGACGCTCGAAACGGCCTTTCGACCGTACTGGTCGTAGAAGTAAGCGTACAGGTTCTTAGCAGCATCGGTGGATGCTGTGACTGGCGTGGCGGGAATATCGGCTGCAAGCATGGTAAATGGGATGCAGGTAGTAAGAAACGCCAGTAAAAGGATTTTGGTCACATGTTTCATATTCGTTATTGTTTTATTAGTTATCATTATTTTTGTAGTGTCGTCAAGTATTTGTCAGTCTGATCTGCCACAATGCGTAGGAAACGCTCTCGGCAACCTTCTGGAACAGCGGCCGACAAGCGGTGCAGTTGCTCCATATATAGCTGCCAGGCCTTGCGGGCGCGCCCTATTTCCGACTTGCGGGCATCTAAGTCCGGGGCGTTGTCAGGAACCTTGCCAATTCTCTGCAGATAGAGGCTGTCAATCGCTGACAGGGCTGTCCAAACGCTGTCACTGGTGACGGTCATCTTGCCGTGTAGTGTCTTGTCCAGAATCACGTTGATATCCATTAATTCGGGTTTAGCTTTCGCATTGACGGTCTTCTCCTGTTGTGCCCATGCCTCGTAACGCTTCTTGGCATTCTTGGTGGCATGGTAGAACTCAGGATAGTGGCGCAAGACGTCGTCAACCTCTGACGAGCATAGTGTGTCGCCAGGAGTTACAGCCACCGTGTCGTAGTCAAAATTTTCAGCAGCCTGAATCAGTTCGGCAGAGGAAACATCCTGCTGTTTCCTACCTCCACAGGCTGAGAGGAAGAGGAGGGCAAGACCCCAAAATATGAGTATCTTCGTGTTCATTTGCATATTTTTGTGACAAAGATACGAAAAAAGAGTGAAACATCCAAATAGTTTTCCATTTTTAGTTCTATAAGTCAGAAAAAACGAGGTGCATCGCAACGTGCACCCCGTTTTCTGTTGTTTGCGACATCGTAGCTTACAGCGGAGCTACGGTGACCTTCGTCAGTTTGACCTTACCCTGAACTACGAAGATGCCGCCCCACCAGCCTTGTATCAAAGCTGCATCTATCATAGCCTGTGTCAGCGTGAGTGCTACAGGGCCTGTGGTTCCAGGTGTCAGGTCGCTGTTCTCACCAGTCCACTTACCGTACCAGGGACCCCAGTGGCCTTCAAACACCTCAAACCACCAGTCGTCGCCTACGGGCTCAATGTAGAAGCGAACCACATTGCCTGCCGTGACATCAAGGTCCTTAAACTCAGCACCGCCGTCGGTTCCGATATAAGGCTGATGGCCGTCGGTCAAGTCTTCACTGCCTTCCCACATCGTGCGCTCAGCACCGGCGGCAATGAACTTGACGTACTTCAGCACAAGACCGTCACCCCACATCACAATACCCTTGCCGCCGTCGGCAAACATGGCTTCGCGCTCCTCTGCAGTCAGGTTGATAACGATGTCCGTAACACCTGCTTCAGGACGGATATTGCCACCCTCGCCATAAGGAATAGAGATATCGCTGAACGCTGTGCTCCAGTCACCCTGGCGTAAATTGAAGATAGGAGCGTCAGTCGTTGGCTCGAAGTGGAATGTCAGTTGTCCGGCACCAGTGATGGCCTGCTGGAACTTCGTCCACATGTCGCCACTCCAGTTGAATACACCCCAGTTGCTCCATCCAGAGAGGGCCTCGTTGCCCATCCAGATAACACCTTCCATCTTACGCATCTCGACAGATACCGACTTGGAGATATAGGCATTCTGAGTCAGCACCACGTCGCCATCGGTCATTCCCTCTGGAACGGTGAAGGTCAGCGTGTTGCCACTAATCTCGTAGTCGAGGATGTCGCCAATACCTGGCAGGCTGACACCAACGACGCGATTGAAGTTCTCACCAGTAATAGTGACAACGTCACCCTCTATCAAGTCCTTGTTAGGTTCAGCACTGGTAATCTCAACTTCAGGAACATTGAACTCTGGCGTACTGATGGCAGCACCGGAGTAGAGCAGCAGCGACAGCGCACCCGACTTACACTCGGCAGGAACGGTAGCCGTGATGGTCTTGTGGTCGTCAGAAACAGTAAACTCAGCCGATACACCGCCCGGGAAGAGCACGCTCTCAACAATGTGCAGGTTGCTACCGGTAATCTGAATCTGCTGGCCGAAGTCTGCCAACGGAGTGATGTCGGCAATGGTTGCGCCTACTATTTCAGCAGGCTCCTCGTAAACAAATTCCCATTCGTCGCCATCGGTCAGGGTGATAACACCAGACTCGGCTGCCAAGGGAACACGCAGGCGAATCTCCTTGCGCGACACGTAGGTGAAATCCTCAGCCTCTACAGCGGCACCAGAGATGCCACTGGTAAAGATGACCTCTGCAACGTTGTAGACATAGTCACCCTTGATGCTGATTTCGTCGCCAGCACTCAGACCTGCGAGTGGCGAGATAGAAGCGACGGTGATAGGCTCCTGAAACGTCAGAACGCCAACAGACGTGATGGTGTCACGACCAGAAACCAACTTGATTTTTCCGGGAACGCTCTCGTCGGGAATGTTCACAAGGATGTTCTCATTATCAACGGAGTTGAAGTTAGCCTTCTCAACCTCGGCACCCGTCACATTGATAATCTTGCCGGCACGCTCCAGCGTTCCACCTGCAAATATCACCTTATCGACAGCGGTGAGATTGGTACCAGTGATACGAATCTCCTGAGAACGGGTGTTGGGTGATGGACCAAAGGCCAGAAGGTTTACACCCCCTTTGCTATACGGGTTGGTGTCGTATTCATCTTTGCTGCACGCTGCCAGCGATAGTCCCATAAGGACTACCACCAACACGGCCAATACATTATATATCTTTTTCATACGATTTATACTTTATTATTTGTTAGGAACAATACGGATGTTGTCAATCTTGATGATTGTCTGACAGTCTGAGCCC
>JAFVHO010000134.1 GCA_017474485.1 Prevotella sp. | reverse complement strand
TTTAATTGATTTTCCGTTTCAGACCGCGAAATTACGAAAAATAGTTTTAAAAAGCGCATTTTTCTTCAAATATTTTTTGATTTGACCAGTTTATTTTGTATTTTTGTACTCAATTTCGTGGAATGACAAACTAAAAACGAAAAATATACATGAGATTTACCGTATCAAGTACTGCGCTAAGCAGCAAACTAAATGCTCTTTCAAGAGTCATTAACAGTAAAAATTCTCTGCCCATTTTGGCAGACTTCGTGTTTGATGTTCAAGGCGGAATTCTACACCTGACAGCATCAGACAGTGAGAATGTGATGAACACCCAGTTGGAACTGACCGAAAGCGACGGCGACGGTCGTTTCTGTGTTGGTAACCACGACCTGTTGGAGGCCGTCAAGGGCTTCTCAGAGCAGCCTATTACCTTCGAGGTTGACATGGCCACAAATCTGGCAAAGATTTCCTATCAGAATGGTTTGTTCTCGCTGCCCGTTGAGAGTGCCGACGAGTTCCCCACAACTCAGGGCGTAGGCATGAATGCTTCGGTCATCACGATTTCCAACGCCTTACTGGCAGAGAACATCACTCGTTCGCTGTTTGCCACCGCTCAGGACGAATTGCGCCCTGTGATGAATGGTATCTATTTCGACCTGACGCCTGAATATCTGGCAGTTGTGGCCTCTGACGGTCATAAACTGGTGCGCAATAAGATTCTGACGATTCATAGCGACCAGCCTGCGGCATTCATCCTGCCTAAGAAGCCTGCTTCATTGCTGAAGAACCTGTTGGGCAAGGACGGTGGTGATGTGACCATCCGTTTCGACGAGCGCAACGCACAGATCAGCTATGGTGACGGTGAACTGATTTGCCGTCTGATTGAGGGCCGTTATCCTAACTACAACAGCGTGATACCTCAGAATAATCCTAATCAGCTGACAGTAGACCGCCTCGGACTGCAGGCTGCCCTGCGTCGTGTACAGCCCTTTGCCAACGATTCGAGCAACCTGATTCGCTTCCATGTGGAAGGTGGCACGTTGCAGTTGGACGCTGAGGACTACGACTTCTCGAAGACGGCTACCGAGCGCATTGCTTGCTCGTATAACGGTCAGCCCATGAGCATCGGTTTCAAGGGTTCGTCGTTCATTGATATCCTGGGTAACTTCGATTGCCAGGAGGTGAACATTTTGTTGGCCGACTCCAGCCGTGCCGGTTTGGTGTTGCCTTCAGAGCAGCCTGAAAATCAGGATGTGCTGATGCTGATGATGCCGATGCTGATCAATGATTAGGCTTGCGCTTAATCATTGATATTGGAAAATTGAGAAAATGAGAAATTGAGAAAATGAAACTGAACTTAACAAAACCACTGGTGGTCTTCGACTTGGAGACCACCGGTCTTGACATGGTAAAAGACCGTGTCATCCAGATATCATATATTAAGGTATATCCTGACGGACGGGAGGAACGTGGCAACGAGCTGATAAATCCTGAGAAGCCCCTTGACCCGTTTATCACTCAGTTGACGGGATTCTCGAACGAGGACCTGAAGGATAAGCCCACCTTCAAACAGCTGGCCAAGAAACTGGAAGATGTGTTCAAGGGTAGCGATATTGCTGGCTTCAACTCCAATTTCTTCGATGTGCCTATGCTGGCAGAGGAATTCCTGCGTGCTGGTGTCGACTTCGACTTCTCAAAGTGTCGATTGATAGATGCCTGCACCATCTTCAAGAAGATGGAACGTCGTAATCTGGCTGCTGCCTACAAGTTCTATTGTGGTCGCAAGATGGAGGAAGATTTCGAGGCTCACCGTGCCGATCAGGATACTGAGGCTACCTATCGCGTGCTGATGGGGGAGCTGGATATGTATGCGCCTGGTGCTAATGAGGATGAGGAAAAGGTGTTGGAGAACGACATGGATAAGTTGGCAGAATTCTCGAAGCAGAACGATAATGTCGACTTTGCGGGCCGTATCGTGTGGGCCGATGTGAATGGCGTTCGTACTGAGGTGTTCAACTTCGGCAAGCATAAAGGACTGCCCGTGGCTCAGGTGCTGCGCATGGATCCCGGCTACTATAGCTGGATACTGGCAGGTGACTTCACGTACAACACCAAGCAGGTGTTAACACGTATCCGTCTTCGCGAAGCACAGAAATAACACGTGAAACGGGGTTCTGCCCCGTTTTCTTAATGCAATATAACCATGCTCAAAGGAAAGAAAATCGTATTAGGCATCACGGGCTCAATAGCTGCTTATAAGGCCTGTCTGATTATTCGTGGACTGGTAAAGGCCGGTGCCGAGGTACAGGTGGTCATTACGCCTGCTGGCAAGGAGTTTATTACGCCTATCACCTTGTCGGCACTCACGCAGAAGCCCGTTATCAGCGACTTCTTCTCGCAGCGTGACGGTACATGGCATTCACATGTCGCTCTTGGCTTGTGGGCCGATGCTATGCTCATAGCCCCATGTACAGCTTCTACGTTGGGCAAGATGGCCAACGGTATAGCTGATAATATGCTTATCACCACCTATCTCTCGATGAAGGCACCTGTATTCATTGCGCCAGCCATGGATCTCGATATGTATCAGCATCCTACCACCCAGCAGAATATGGAGCGGCTGAGAAGCTTTGGTAACCAGATTATCGAGCCTGCCAGTGGTTTCCTTGCTTCAGGCTTGGAGGGTAAGGGACGTATGGAGGAGCCAGAGAAAATCGTTGATTTCCTCAATGAGAAATTGGGAAATGGAGAAAATGAGACATCTCCTACCTCTCACTCCTCACTGAGTGGTAAGCGCATCATGATTACCGCAGGTCCGACTTACGAGAAGATTGACCCTGTCCGCTTTATAGGTAACTATAGTAGTGGCAAGATGGGCTTTGCCTTAGCTGAAGAGTGTGCGCGTCGTGGGGCAGAGGTAACGCTGGTGGCTGGACCTGTAGCCTTGAAGACCGAACATTCTAACATTATTCGTGTTAATGTTGAGAGCTGTCAGGAAATGTATGATGCTGCGACCAGTGCCTTTCCTCAGCAGGATGCAGCTATTTTATGTGCAGCAGTAGCCGATTTCCGTCCTGAGCATGTGGCCGACCAGAAAATCAAGCGAGAGGGACAGACTATGGATATTCATCTGGTGCCCAATCCTGATATTGCCGCTGAGCTGGGTCGAATGAAGCGTGAGGGCCAGGTCCTGGTGGGTTTTGCCTTAGAAACCAACGATGAAGAGGCTAATGCCCATCATAAATTGGAAAAAAAGAACCTCGACTTCATTGTCCTGAACTCATTGCAGAACAAGGGTACTTGTTTCCGTTCTGACGAGAATCAGATTAGCATTATCTCTCGGACTGGACAGCAGGACTATGAGCGTAAGCCTAAAAACGAGGTGGCCTCGGACATTATTGATCAGCTGGCAAGATTCTTGTAATCCTTATGGGACTATCTACAAAAATAAAACGCTACCGAATCCGATAGCGTTTTTTATTTGTTTACTTTAAAGATAGTTTCATAAATACGGGGTAGTGGTCTGAGTAGGTCAGTTCTGATTTGTAGTAAGAGAGACCTTTCAGTGCCTCGTCGTGGAAGATGTAGTCGATACGTACAGCCTTCTTGCCACCGCGGAACGTCCGCGCCCAACCAGAACCGCATTCCTTAAAGCCATCTACCATGTTGCCCAATACCGTATTATATACATAGGAATAAGGTACATCGTTGAAGTCGCCACATAGAATGACGGGCTTTTCTGACGCGCGTTTCTCATTAGCCACCATAACGGCTTGTCCAGCACGGAACATCATACCTAGCATGTAGTTACCGAAAATGGCTTCCATGAATCTGTTATTGTCTATTTCGTAGCCTTGGGCCTTCAATTTTCCTGCCCTATACAATGTGCCATTGATACCTGTTGTCTGTAGGTGAACATTGAATACGCGAATCTTGTCGCCCTTCACATCGATGTCAGCCCACATGGCACTATTATTGGTGTCTTCAAACAGTATCTTTTTCGAGCCCTTGATAGGATAGCGGCTGTAAATCACCATGTCTTCACGTCCAAAAACCATATATGGGAAGTATTCCTTGTAACTGTCGGAATTCTTCTTGTCGCCGCTTGTGTTATTATACTCTTGCATACAGAGAATGTCCACATTCTGTCGGCGCATCTCAGCCAAAATGTCCTGTGCCATGAAACCTGATGTCTCACGATTAAACGCGCATACGTTATACGTCGCAATCTTGATGCCTGGCTGTGCGTCAGCACTCTTGTCAAGCGAACGGAACTGCCACATCGTGCCAATATATGGGATGCAACATGCAATGGTAATAATGGGAATGAGAGCAAGGAACCATTTGCGACGTATAAACCAATAGATGATCATGACGGCGTTGGCCAGAATCAGTATTGGCAACACGTAAACCAGCATGGCGCGTGCTGAATGTCCGATGGGACTGACATCGCCGCCATATAATGCCACAATTGTGAATATGGTGAGCACAATCTGTACCGTCAGCATCATAGCTGCGGCATATTTCAATATAGCTAATCTTCCCATACAGAAATCTTATTAATCTGAAGTCTTTACGTATTTTCCTACTGTGTCAAGCAGGTCTTCAACCCTGAACGGCTTAGCCAGGAACTCGTCACAACCAGCGGCTTTGGCTTCGCGGATATTCTCGTCGAAAGCGTAAGCCGAGAGAGCGACAATGGGGATTTCGTGATTAACCTCCTTGATAATGCGTGTAGCATCCAGTCCGTTCATATCTGGCATACGGATGTCCATAAGTATGAGGTCTGGATGTTCATCCTCACAGAGGGTGACAGCTTCAATACCATTATGAGCTCTTAATAATCTATAACGCTTGGCCAGCACAATGCGTACCAGTTCGTAGTTTGAGTCCTCGTCCTCAGCTACTAGGATAAGCGGGGCGTTCTGCACATTGGTTTTAGTGCTGACACGGATGGTACGTGAATTGGTGGTGATACGTGAATTCTTCTGCAGTCCACCAATTGTGCCTTCGAAGGGGAGGGTAAAGCGGAATGTAGAACCTTCGCCCAATGTCGATGATACGGTAATGTGACCATGCATCTTCTCGACAATGATTTTGCAGAGAGCCAGTCCCAATCCGTAGCCATTCTGCTGCTCTGCATCGCGAGATACATAAGTCTGGAAAATGTGGTCTATATCTTCAGGTGCGATACCCGAACCCGTATCCGTCACAAAGAATTCTACTTCTTGTCCATCATTTATCAGACGATATCCATAAGTGATGCTACCTTTAGAAGTATGTTTTAGAGCGTTACCGATAAGGTTTGAGAATACTTGTATCAGTCGGTTCTGGTCGGTGTTCAACGTCACCTTCATGTTGGGTTGTGACCAATTCAGATTTATGCTATCAGGACAACGGAATTTGAACATGAGCTGAATGCTCTTGCACATCTCGTTCAGGTCGGTCATCTGCTTTTTGATGGCAATCTCACCAGCTTCTACACGTGACAAGTCGAGAATTTCGTTGATTAGTGCCAGTACACGTCCGTTGTTGCTTTCAATAATCTCCATGAACTTCATACGTTCTTCAGGAGAGTCGGTCTCTGCCATAATACGCGAAAAGCCCTCAATAGCGTTTAGAGGAGTGCGAATCTCATGGCTCATATTGGCCAGGAACAGAGACTTCATTTTGCTGGCATTCTCTGCCTTTTGCGCCATTGTCTCATATTCGGCCAGTTTTTTGCGCGCTTCTTCAAGCTCAACTTCTACAGCGTGCTTCTTTGCGTTGGCATCTGCCAATTTCTGCAGCAGAACTTCACGTTCGTCTAGATTCATCTTGCTATCCGTATATAAATCATTGCAAAGGTACTACAAAAAAATTATATACGAAAAATTTTTAAGGATTTTTTATCCTCTTTTTGCTTTTTCCCATGTTCCTCCTCCACGATGTTTATACAAATATGGTATGCCAGCGAAGACGTTCATATTCATGAACAGGAAGTAGTATGGTACATAAAGCAGCTTGCTTCTGTGGCCTTTCTGTTCCAGCAGGTAACCACATAGAGCTGATAAGTAAAATACTATTTGCAATATCCAAATGGCTGTATAGATGGTGCCTGCCTTCATCATCACCAGTGCAACATTAATGGGAATAAGTGCCATAAGTGCAAAGGGTGTGATGCTCCAGCGCAGCACTCGGTGACTTACAAATTGGAAGGCCACGATAGGTTTGCGGAAGGGGTTCATCATTTTTCTGAGCCACCAACAGCTTTGCAACCCACCTGCAGCGATACGACGTTTACGTTTGGACTCCTCTTGTAGGTCTGCCGAGCCGTATTCCATGGCATAGGCATCGCTGGTATAGGCTATCTTGTATCCCTTGTCTACCATCTCCATTGACATCACGAAGTCATCGAGTAAGGCGTTTTCAGGCATGGGTTCGTAGAGAGTGGTTCGGATGGCATTCAGCTCGCCTGCAGCACCCATGGCGCTGTAAAGTTCGCTATCCATTCGTTTCAAGGTACTCTCGTATTTCCAATACAGTCCTTCGCCCTCAGCAGCGGCTTGTTCCTCGTGACGGGCCATTACGCGTTTTTCGCCAGCTACACAAGCCACCTTGGGGTCATACATCAGTCTAACAATTTCCCTAATGGCACCTGTGTTCACCATTGTGTTGGCATCAGTCATAATGGTGATGGGGCTTTTAACCATCGATAATCCGTGGTTTAATGCTGCTGTCTTGCCTTTGCGCTCTGGTGTAAAGATGATTTCTACATCAGGATAAGCCCTCAGATATTCGTTGGTGTTGTCCGACGAACCGTCGGTCACCCAAATGATGTGTAATTTGTCCTTAGGGTAGTCCAGTTGATGAATGTCTTTCATTTTCATGTCTACTACGTCTTGTTCGTTGTAGGCACATACCATGAATGTCACCTCTGGCAGTTCTGTATCGTCAGTGGGCAAAGCCCTCCTCTCGGCTTTGCCCCTCACGATACGTTTCAGTCTGACCAATAACCATAGCAGCATACCATATCCCAGATAAGTATAGAATACGAGGAATGCGCATATCCAGAATGCAGTTTTCAGTGCTACCATAGTGTTAATGTTCAATGATCAATGATCAACGTTCAATATTCAATGTTCAACGTTGTCAGTCGTTAGTTTCGTGTTCTTCCTGCATGTCGATGAACTGCTGATCCTTGTCGTAGAATTCGTACTGTAGGAATGCTAGTTTCTGCGAGGGTACGATACGCACACCCATGCCGTATTTCATCTGCCACTGGCGCTTGAGCGACCAGAGTCCCTGATTGATGTATGCAGCTACATAAGGGTGTACATGTAGGAAGAATCTGCGGATACCAATCTTGTTGACCAGACGGTCAATTTTACTCTCCAATTGGTCTGTAAACAGAATAGACGACTTGATTTTGCCCTTCCCAAAACATGTGGGGCATGTTTCCTCTACATTGACATCCATTGCCGGACGTACACGCTGACGCGTAATTTGCATCAGTCCAAACTTCGACAGCGGTAGGATGTTATGGCGTGCTCTGTCCTTCTGCATGTTCTTGCACATGCGTTCATA
>JAFVHO010000133.1 GCA_017474485.1 Prevotella sp. | reverse complement strand
CCAAGTTCTTCATGGTGTTAATGTAAGCGTCACCACCGAGAGGAGCACCGTGAGTAGCGCAGTTGCTCTCATAAGAGCTGTTGTCAGCCTTGCGGGCACCCTTACCCATGATACAATGACCAATAATCAGACTTGGACGCTCCTTCTCAGCCTGAGCCTTCTTGATAGCCTCACGAATCTGGTCAACATCGTTACCGTCAATCTTCTGAACGTACCAGCCCCATGCCTCGTACTTCTTAGCGGTATCCTCGCAGGTAACCACCTCAGTCTTGGTACTGAGCTGGATATCGTTAGCGTCGTAGAACATGATGAGGTTGTCCAGACCCAGGTTACCGGCAATACGGCCAGCACCCTGTGAAATCTCCTCCTGCACACCACCGTCAGAGATGTATGCATAGATGGTCTGATTCATCACGTTGCCCAGACGAGCCTTCAGGAACTTAGCGGCGATGGCAGCACCTACGGCGAAGGTATGACCCTGACCCAGAGGACCAGAAGTGTTCTCAATACCACGCTCAATCTCGCGCTCAGGGTGACCTGGAGTCACTGAACCCCACTGACGCAGGTTCTGCAGGTCCTCAAGTGTATACTTGCCAATGAGGGCAAGCTGGCTGTAAAGCATAGGAGCCATGTGACCTGGATCCAGGAAGAAACGGTCGCGACCCTCCCAAGCGGGATTCTCAGGATCATAAACCAAGAACTCTGAATACAGAGTGTTGATAAAATCTGCACCACCCATGGCACCACCGGGGTGACCTGACTTTGCTTTCTCAACCATTGAAGCAGCAAGGATACGAATATTATCCGCTGCACGATTCATAACTTTGTTGTCGTTCATAAAAAAATAGTTATTTAAGTTGTTATAAACATGTAGTTTCTAGAAAATTTCTGCAAATATAGTCAAAAAAATCCAATTTCGACGCATTTTTTATGTTATTAATGCTTAATGAGCAATAGAAAGTCGTTTTTGACACGAATAGAAATCTATCTACACGATTTTCAATGCATAAAAAATGTGTAATTAACTTTTTTTAATTGGGAAAAGTGTACTAATGTCGAAAAAAATTTGTATATTTGCAATGTAAATAAAATTTAGGGTATGGGAAAGTATAACATTTCAGAAAAAAAGGAGAAAGAGGCCCACTATAGGACTCTTGTAAACCCTAAGTTGATGGACGAGATGAAGGAGCGAATCCTGGACATTATCGTCATGCAGAAGAAGTATAAGGACAAAGATTACTCAGCCAAAAAGCTTGCCGATGACCTGGGAACTAACACCCGTTACATCTCTGCAGTGGTGAATGTTAGGTTTCACATGAATTACACTTCGTTCGTCAACAAGTTCCGCATTGAGGAAGCGATGACCATTTTGGTAGATCGTCGTTATCAGAACTTGCGTATTGAGGAAGTCAGCGACATGGTTGGATTCGCTAATCGCCAGTCGTTCTATGCCTCGTTCTACAAGTTGATGAACATGACTCCGCGTGACTATCGTCTTCAGTTCTTGAACCTGCATCCAGGTGAGAAGGTTAAAAAGCCAAAGAAGAAAAGGTCAGCGAAGAAAAAGACAGAAGAATGATGAAGTATCAAAATGATGGCATTCATTTCGACTATGTCGATGATTGCGTGCCACACTTCGACTATGTCGAAGAACGTTTCGCAGACTTACAATTGCTCAGATACCGTTTAGAGGGATTTGAGCAATTGTCTTTATGTCAGAAACAGCTGGTTTACTATTTGTCGAAGGCCACGCTCTATGGTCGTGATATCACTTTCGACCAGTTTGGCAAGTATAACCTCCGTATCCGCAAGATGTTGGAGGCTGTTTATACAGATTCAAATGTTGACCATGAGACAGACGATTTCAAGGCCATGGAAATCTACTTGAAGCGCCTCTGGTTTTCAAACGGTATCTATCACCACTATGGCTGCGACAAGTTTGAACCAGGATTCAGCCCTGAATGGTTAGAGCAAGTGGTAAACCAGATAGAGGTCAGCAAGCTTCCGCTAAAGAGTGGCGAATCTGTATCACAGCTGATAGCGGAACTCTTCCCTGTTATTTTTGACAAAACGTTATTGCCTAAACGTGTCAACAAGGCTGATGGAGAGGACTTGGTGGTCACTTCGGCTTGCAACTTCTATGACGGGGTGACGCAAGAGGAGGCAGAAGCCTACTATCAGCAGAAGAAGGATGCTGCAGCAGACGACAAACAGCCCGTTTCGTATGGATTAAACTCGACGCTGGTCAAGGACGATACTGGTATTCATGAGGTTGTATGGTCGGCAGAGGGACGTTATGCCAATGCCATCCGTCCTATCGTCTATTGGCTTGAGAAGGCTAAAGTTGTGGCAGAAAACGAGAAGCAGGCCCGCGTCATAGGATTGCTGATCGACTATTATAAGACAGGCGACCTGCGTGTGTTCAACGACTACTGTATTGAGTGGGTTGGTGAACACAAGGGTAGGATAGACTTCGTGAACGGGTTCATTGAGGTATATGGTGACCCGTTAGGTCTGAAAGGTTCGTGGGAAGGTATCGTAGAGTATAAAGATTTGGAGGCTACGAAGCGTACGCAGACCATCAGCCAGAATGCCCAATGGTTTGAGGACCATTCGCCCGTTGATCCGCGTTTCCGTAAGCCACAGGTTAAGGGTGTTACAGCTAATGCTATCTGTGCAGCGATGTTGGGAGGCGATGAATATCCTTCGACGGCAATTGGTATCAATCTTCCTAATGCCGATTGGATTCGTGCCGAGCATGGTTCGAAAAGTATTACCATTTCGAATATTACTGATGCATATAATAAGGCGGCTCATGGTAGCGGTTTTAAAGAGGAGTTTGTCATCGATGAAGCCACGCTGAATCTTATATACAAATATGGTGATGTATGTGATGACCTGCATACTGACCTACACGAATGTTTGGGACACGGTAGCGGGCAACTATTGCCAGGTACTGATCCGGATGCGTTGAAGGCTTATGGCAATACGATTGAGGAGGCGCGTGCCGACCTCTTCGGACTCTACTATATTGCTGATCAGAAGCTGATTGACCTTGGTCTTGTACCTGATGCCGAGGCGTATAAGTCACAGTATTACAGCTACATCATGAATGGACTGATGACCCAGCTGATTCGTATTGAGCCAGGTCGACAGATTGAGGAAGCCCACATGCGTAATCGTGCCTTGATAGCCCATTGGTGCTATGAACAGGGTAGGGGTGTCATCACGTTGGAGAAACGCGATGGAAAAACCTTTGTGGTGATTAGTGATTACGAGGCTTTACGAGGACTCTTTGCACGTTTGTTAGCTGAAATTCAGCGCATTAAGAGTGAGGGCGATTATGAGGCTGCCCGTCAGCTGGTAGAGCGCTATGCTATCAAGGTCGATGCAGAACTTCATCAAGAGGTATTGGCTCGTTACGAGAAATTGAATCTGGCACCATACAAGGGGTTCATTAATCCTCGTTTAGTGCCTGTTCTTGATGCCAACGGCGACATCTGTGATATTGAGGTCAGTTATACGGAGAGTTACGTTGAACAGATGCTGCGTTACAGCAGTGAATATGCAACGTTGATTTGAGAAAAATGGAAGATATTAGTCTGATTATCAAGGAACTCAAGCAGTCATTTCGCCAGATGATGGATGGAGCTGTGGCTCAGTCGATGCGCGACAAAGGCTTGAATTATCACTTGAATTGGGGGGCTACGTTGCCACGTCTAAAGGCTAAAGCCGATGAACTTGTTAATAGCCAACAGTTAACAGCTAACAGCCAATATGACCTTGCGATAGCTCTATGGAAAGAGAATATCCGTGAGTGCAAGATATTAGCCACGATGCTGATGCCGCCTGAGAAAATGTTACCTGAGGTATGCGATATCTGGATGGAGCAGATTCCCTCGCAGGAAATTGCAGAACAGGCAGCGTTCAATCTATGGCAATACCTGCCGTATGCGCCAGAAAAGGCATACCAATGGATAGCCTGCGACCAGGAATATTACCAATTGTGTGGCTTTCATGTACTATCACGATTGTTTATGAATGGCCAGGAACCCAACGAGCGAGGCATAAACGAATATATTGATCAGGCACTTTCTGCACTTCAAGGACCTTATATGTCTGTGCGCAAAGCTGCTATGCAAAGTATGGTACGCTTTGCAGAATTGGGACTTGTGTACGAACGAATGGCAAAAAGTGCTACGAAATCCATCAATTTAGATATTTTTTAAATAATTCTTGCTTTATTCTGAAGAAAAAGTAGTAATTTTGTGCGGTTTTTAACCAATTTAACCACATAAAATGAGAGAAAGCGATAAAGCGACGGTCAGAAATATACTGACCAGCTATTTAGAATTGAACAATCATCGCAAGACTCCGGAGCGTTATGCCATCCTGGATGCAGTCTATAGCATAGAGGGGCATTTCACGCTCGAGGAGTTGGGTGAGAAATTGAACGAGGAATTGCGTTTCCCCGTTAGCAGAGCCACATTATATAATACGTTGAAGCTCTTTATGGAGATGCGGCTGGTAATTCGCCACCGCTTCCAGGGTACGACGCGCTATGAGGCCTGCTATGATAACAATAGCCACTGCCATCAGGTGTGCACCATCTGTGGAAAGGTGACTGAGTTTAAGTCGATTGCCATTACGCGAGCTATCAATGGTGTACGCTCCAAGCGTTTCCGCAAGGATGGCTTTAGTCTCTATGTCTATGGCGTGTGCAGTACTTGTCAGGCTAAACTCACTCGACAACAAAGAAAACTAGAATTAAAAAATAATAATAAGCAACAATGAATCAAGGAAAAGTTGATGTCCTGCTCGGTCTCCAGTGGGGCGACGAAGGTAAAGGTAAGGTGGTCGATGTGCTGACCCCTCAGTATGATGTGATAGCCCGTTTCCAGGGTGGTCCCAATGCGGGCCATACCTTGGAGTTCGAGGGCGAGAAATATGTGTTGCGTTCCATTCCCTCAGGCATTTTCCAGGGTGGTAAGGTCAATATCATCGGTAATGGCGTGGTGCTGGCTCCCGACCTGTTTATGGATGAGGCTAAGGCACTTGAAGCCAGTGGTCATGCATTGAAGGAGCGTCTGCATATTTCAAAGAAGGCTCACCTCATCATGCCTACCCACCGTGTGCTCGATGCTGCCTACGAAGCCCAAAAGGGTAAAAACAAGGTTGGTACTACGGGCAAGGGCATTGGTCCGACGTATACAGATAAGATATCTCGTAATGGTCTCCGCGTGGGCGATATTCTCGACAACTTCGAGGAGAAGTATGCTGCCCACAAGGCTCGTCATGAGGCTATTCTGAAATCATTGAACTTCGAGTACAATATTGACGAAGTAGAGAAGAAGTGGCTGGAAGGTATTGAGTATCTGCGTCAGTTCCACTTGGTTGACAGCGAACATGAGATTAATAATGTATTGCGCTCTGGCAAGAGCATTCTCTGTGAGGGTGCTCAAGGCACGATGCTCGACGTTGACTTCGGCAGCTATCCGTTCGTAACATCGTCGAACACCATTTGTGCTGGTGCCTGCACAGGTTTGGGTATTGGTCCAAACAAGATTGGCGAGGTATTTGGCATCATGAAGGCTTACTGCACACGTGTCGGTGCAGGTCCTTTCCCCACAGAGTTGTTCGACGAGACAGGCAAGAAGATTCGCGACTTGGGTCACGAGTATGGTGCCGTCACTGGTCGTGAGCGCCGTTGTGGTTGGATTGACCTCGTAGCCCTGCGCTATTCGATTATGGTCAACGGTGTTACACAGTTGATTATGATGAAGAGCGACGTGCTTGACGACTTCCCCACCATCAAGGCTTGCACGGCATACAAGGTAAATGGCGAACTGACACGCGACTTCCCCTATGATATTGAGAAGGGTATCGAACCCGTTTACGAGGAATTGCCTGGTTGGCAGACCGATATGACTAAGTTTACCAGCGAGGACCAGTTCCCCAAACAGTTCAAGGATTATATCGCATTCCTTGAAAAGGAACTTGAGACGCCTATTAAGATTATCAGCATCGGTCCTGACCGTGCACAAACAATTTTAAGAAAATTAGTAATGAGTAATTACTAATTACTCATTACTAATTCCTAATTGGAAAAAAATGAAACCAAGTATACCCAAAGGAACGCGCGACTTCGGTCCAGTTGAGATGGCCAAGCGCAACTATATATTCAACACCATCCGCTCCGTTTACGAGCTCTATGGCTTCCAGCAGATCGAGACACCTGCTCAGGAGACGCTGGCAACGCTGATGGGCAAGTATGGCGAGGAAGGCGACAAACTGCTGTTCAAGATTTTGAACTCAGGCGACTATCTCAATAAGATTGACGACCAGGAACTGACGGAACGCAATACGCTGCGCCTGGCTTCGAAAATCTGCGAAAAGGGTCTGCGCTACGACCTCACCGTGCCTTTCGCTCGCTATGTGGTAATGCATCGCGAGGAGTTGCAGTTGCCCTTCAAACGCTATCAGGTACAGCCTGTGTGGCGTGCCGACCGTCCGCAGAAGGGTCGCTACCGCGAGTTCTATCAGTTTGATGGCGACGTGGTGGGTTCCGACTCGCTGCTCAACGAGGTGGAACTGATGCAGATTGTCGACACGGTGTTCACCCGCTTTGGCGTTCGTGTGCAGATCAAGATCAACAACCGCAAAATCCTGACGGGTATTGCGGAGGTCATTGGTGCTGCCGATAAGATTGTGGATATCACCGTAGCCATTGACAAGCTCGATAAGATTGGTATCGACAACGTCAATCAGGAACTGCGCGAGGATGGACTCAGCGAAGAGCAGATTCAGAAACTGCAGCCTATCATCATGCTCGAAGGCACCAACGATGAAAAGCTGAACACCATCGCTGAAGTCTTGAAAGACAGCGAGATAGGTCTGAAGGGCATCGAAGAGACCCGGTATATCCTCTCAATGCTCAATGGTCAATGTTCAATGGTCAATGAAATCCAGCTCGACCTCACTTTGGCTCGCGGCCTGAGCTACTACACAGGTGCCATCTTTGAAGTGAAAGCCCTTGATACGCCGATGGGTTCCATTTCCGGCGGTGGTCGCTACGACAACCTCACGGGTATCTTCGGTATGCCTGGCCTCTCAGGTGTGGGCATCTCGTTTGGTGTCGACCGTATCTACGATGTGCTCAATGCCCTCGACCTCTATCCCAAGGATTCGCTGCAGACTACACAGGTGCTGTTTATTAATTTCGGTGAGAAGGAGACGGCCTACTGCCTGCCTATTATAAATAAGGTACGCGCGAGAGGCATCCGAGCTGAGATTTATCCTGACAGCGCCAAGATGAAGAAGCAGATGTCGTATGCCAATGCCAAGCAGATTCCGTTTGTGGCCCTTGCTGGCGAAAACGAGATGCAGGCTGGCCAGATTACGTTGAAGAATATGGAAACTGGCGAGCAGCAGATGTTGTCGCCAGAGGATCTCATCGCAAAACTGTCTCTTTAGTATTAATCCTGTTTTTCTGTAAGTTTATAGACGTGCCCTGACGTCTTGCGGTCGCTCTCGAAGCCGAACTGCTGGTCGCTCAGGGCACGTCCCAGTTTGGTGTAGGTGGTCTTGGGGTCGTAGTTGGTAAAGCGGTCTTTCAGTAGTTCGTGTATTTCCGGCAGCGTCCACCAACGGCCCTCGCCAGCCTTTGGCTTGCGGAAGGTCTTGCCAATCATCTCCACCAGGTCGTTCAGTTTCTGGTAGGGCTCATTCTCTTTGATGAGTGTGGCTATCTCGCTGTTATCCAGCCAGAAACGCTCGCCGGAATTAAAGAGGTGAAGGGCCTGTGCAAAGAGCTGTCGATGGTTCAAATTGTCCTCGAAATCGATATTCTTGTCGTTGTCGATGGCCACGCAGACGAATCGGCGCGAACCTGTCGGGTCGACGAGCGGCTTCTGCTGATTGGTGGTGCCTATAAACTCTGTCCCACGACTTCAGTCCCAATTCCGTTGCTCGCATCGTCATATCATTGCGCACCTCCTCTGTTAACGGCTTAAAGCGTTGATCGTCAGAGTATTTCTCACGATACTCAGCCACACCTGTCATCAGATTCTTGCGCATCTCGAAGTTCTCGTTCAGGAATATT
>JAFVHO010000132.1 GCA_017474485.1 Prevotella sp. | reverse complement strand
GCCAGCATGGTGTATCGTTGCAGTTCACTATTTGCTTCCATGGGGGCAAAGGTACTGCTTTTTTATAAAATATGTATCGTTTATGTACTATATTCGGCAGTTGTCACAGGGTGGGCATCCACGGAAGAATTAAACTGCACCAAAATAAAAGCTCTTTATCAGCCGTTATACTATCAAAAAGAATATTCATTTGTGGATTCTCGTCGCGGAACTTCGCAGCTATAGCAGCTATCGCTTTCATGTCAAGCCCATTTTCCTTAACTCTCAGATATTCCACAAATGGTATAATATGACTCTTCTCCGAATCAAAATACACTTTGAAATTATGAGCCATATCATGGTATAAAAAAGAATATGGTGCATTAAATTTTTTCTTACAGTTAGGACATACCCATGTAAAGAGAGAACCGTCCATAACTTTAGATTTCAATTCTGGATCCAAATCAACATTGACAGAATCCCATACTGTATATGACCCTTCAGTATTACAGGCAGGGCAAGTTATCTTTATATTTCTAGACGATGACATAAAACTGTATTTTATTGATTAATATGAAACCATCTGCAAATTTTACGAAATTTTGCTATTGGCGTTTAGTCACTGTAGGCATCCTCGCCAATCTGTTCGCGAGCTCCGATGGTCATTTTACGGAGATCGTACATGGAGCCGTTGTAGATATTGAAGTCAACATTACCCTTGATACCAGGCAGACGGCCTACATCTGTATGCTGCCAGAACTTCCATTTACCTTGATACTCCACTGAATCCACATAGTAGTGGGCTATCCAATATGGATAGTCGTCAAAGATGGGATCGCTCAAGTATTGCGTCTTAAATTTATAATAGGTATAGATGATGGGCTTCACGCCATAGTGTTTTTCAACGATATCAAGCCATTGCAGGATGCTTTGCTTAAATTCATCGTCAGTTTGGTTCTTAGGTTTATGCTCAACGTCAAGCACAGGAGGCAGGTCACCATTCTCAAGTTTGACTTTGCGGATGAAGAAAGCGGCTTGTGGCTTGGCTGATGAGTGAACGCTATAAAAATGATATGCACCACGCGTAAAACCATATTCACGAGCCTGATAGAAGTTGTCCTCGTAATTCGGATCAATACGTGTAGCACCTTCAGTGGCCTTAATCATGACAAAGCGCACAGGAAACTTATCAATCATCCCATGATCCTTCAGTTCCTGCCAGTTGATTTTTCCTTGATGATGAGATATGTCTATACCATGAATCTCGTAGCCTTCAGGATAGCTAATGTCGCCATAGAGGGCACGCCAACGAAAACCATAGGGACTGACAAAGATATAATAAAAGAAGAACACATAGGCAGCCACCACCAGACTTCCACCTATCCACCATGCCCATCCAGGCATGTGCTGCAATAGACGAATAAAGACATTCGGACGCCTATGGTGCACTATGCTTCTTCGGCGTCCGGATGTCGATTTATTGTTATGTAGGTTCTTCTTCTGAGGCATTAATTATTTTGCCTGCTCAAGAGCCAAAGTCTTAGTGGGCTGGTCACACACCTCTGTGGGTCCCCAGTACTGGATAGGACCAGGATATACATAAGCAGTCTCACGAGCCCAGCGATCACGCTCCTTGGCAAATGCCTTGAAAGGAGCACCATCAAGCTCAACGAGAGCCTTACGGATAACGGGCTTCATCTCACCAGCACGCTTCTCCATGTTCATCATCATTGTGATGGGCACACCACCAGCAATCCACTGGTCAGCAGGAGCAGTCGTATTCTTAACGATAGCCATATAACCAGTCTTACCATTGGCAATCAGCTGAGCGGCTGAAGTACCAAGTGCATAGCAATAGTCTGCATCGAAGTTAGAAGGAGCAGCGCAACGTCCCTCGTAACCGAAGAAGTGGTGCTGAGTACCGAACTTACCAACAAACTTACCTGCCTTCTTCATCTTCTCAAGCTTCTGAGCTACCATCGTAGAGAGCAACTTCTCAGTCTCGATGAGTGAAACCTGAACGTTTCCGTGAGGATCGCGATCAAGAGCCAGCTGACGAGCCACGCCTACGGGCAGGCTATTGAATACTGCGAGATTCTCTTCTGTCAGATGACTCTTGGCGAAGTCAACCTGCTCGTCGCGACTAATCTCCTTAGCCTCAGGCAGAGCCAGTACGTCATTCAACTGAGCAATCAACTTCTTGATAGCAGGAATGAACTCGATGACACCCTCAGGAATAATGACGGTACCGAAATTGTTGCCATCCTCTGCACGTGCTGCAACAGCGTTAGCGATGTAAGTCACGATATCATCGAGGCTCTGAGCCTTGGCCTCTACCTCCTCAGAAACGAGACAGATATTTGGCTGTGTCTGCAATGCGCACTCAAGGGCGATGTGAGAAGCCGAGCGACCCATGACCTTGATGAAGTGCCAGTACTTACGTGCAGAGTTACAGTCACGCTCAATGTTACCAATCAGCTCTGAGTATGTCTTACAAGCGGTATCGAAACCAAATGAGGTCTCAATCTGGTCGTTCTTCAAGTCACCGTCAATGGTCTTGGGACAACCAATGACCTGAACACCATAGTTCTTAGCGGCATAGTACTCAGCCAACACACAAGCGTTGGTGTTAGAGTCGTCACCACCAATAATCACGATAGCCTTGATGTCGAGCTCACGGATAATCTCCAGACCTTTCTCAAACTGGTCAACCTTCTCCAGCTTGGTACGACCAGAACCGATCATGTCAAAACCACCAGTGTTACGATATTCATCAATAATCTCTGGAGTCAATTCCATGTAGTTGTGGTCAACCAGACCGCCAGGACCCAGGATGAAACCAAACAGGCGGTTCTCGGGGTTCAGCTTCTTAATCTGGTCGAACAAACCTGTAATCACATTGTGACCGCCAGGAGCCTGACCACCAGACAGGATGACACCTACGTTCATCTTCTTGTTGTTAGCCTCGGTAGCAGGCTCAAACTCTACGATAGGCATACCGTAGGTGTTTGGGAAAAGCTTCTTGATTTCCTCTTGATCGCCAACACTCTGAGTAGGCTGACCTTCCTTGATTTTTACTGCGCCCTGAAGAGCCTTAGGCAATTTGGGCTGATAAGCGGCTCTCGCCAACTGCAATGCACTTTTTTCCATTGTCTTAAAATGTTATATTTGATGAATAATTGAAATTTCAGAATGCAAAAATACGCTTTTTTTGTGAGAAAACGCAAAGAAATGATGCTTTTTAAGTTTTTTTTTTGATGAAAGTCATTGTATATCGATTTTTTTTAGTATCTTTGACCTCAAAAGACATCAATAATCAATTTTTGGAGGAAAAAAACTATGGCAAGTAAAAGACATTTGAAACAAAGAATCAACTTGATTTGCGAAGAGCTTTTCGCTGAGTGTGTAGCCGGTTCACTTTATGGTCAGAATCGTGAAAGTGCAAAGGCACTTATCTTCAGCACCATTAAGATGCGTAACAATTTCGTCCGTCGCATCTCACATCCTGAGCCAGGTATGTCAGCAAAAGCATACTATAAGGATTTAAAGGAGAAATTTGCTGCACAGGCTGGCGAATTGCTCGACCAGTTAGTCAGTTTCTAACACAAGAATTCACGAACGACGACAAAAACTATGTGGAAATCATTCTGCCGATGGCTGCTATACAAGCGTATGGGGTGGACAGCTGAGGTAACAGAAGCACACCCCGACAAATTTATTATCTGCCTGGCCCCTCACACCAGCAACTGGGACTTTCTCATCGGCCAGCTTTATAGTAAAAGTACAGGTATGAAGAGCAACTTCCTGATGAAGAAGGAGTGGTTCTTTTGGCCTTTTGGCCCTATTTTCCGTCGAATGGGGGGCATTCCTGTCTGGCGTTCCAAACATACCAGCATGACGGATAGCCTGGCTGAGACAGCCCAGAAATTATCTGTCTTCCATTTGTGCATCACACCAGAAGGTACACGCAAGCTGAATCCTGAGTGGAAACGCGGCTTTTATTATATCGCCCAGAAAGCGAATATCCCTATTCTGCTTTATGGTGTCGACTACGAGAAGAAGCTGATTCGTTGCAACAAGACCATCGTGCCCAATGGTGATATAGATAGTCAGATGAAAGAAATCAAAGAGTATTTTAAGGACTTCAAGGGGCGTTACCCTGAGAACTTTACCATAGGGGAGGTATAACACCATGCAAAAAATTCTGTTATATCTGCTGCTATTATCAGCTCCTGCTATTTGTTTCGGACAGTCAGCTAAAGACGAGGCAAAGATGGCCGACCGCCTGAAACATTTTTTTTCTACCTATAAACCCAAAGACCTGCGATTGTCCCGACAGTACCGCATGCTGAGCTATCAGGTGGACAATGACGAGAAAACACTTACCATCACTACCGACGAGTGGTTCGCCATGCAAGTGCTTACGCCTGAGATTACTGCGGACATCTACAAAAAGGTTAAGAGCGAACTGCCCAAGCCTTATAATAAATATAAGGTAAGCATTGTTGTTAATGACATGACCATTGAGGAACTGATTCCCAATCGTCTTACAAAGAATGCTGACAAGTCACGCCTTTGGGGCAATATCGACTACGACGGTGAACCTTGGGTAAAGAATATCTCTACCCCATTCCATCCCACCCATGGACTGCAAAACCGTCACATATCACTATGGGCCAGTCATGGCCGTTACTACGACCAGAAGACTTCCCAGTGGCGTTGGCAACGTCCTAAATTGTTTGCCACCACCGAAGACCTGTTCACGCAGACTATCGTGGTACCCTACCTCATTCCCATGCTTGAACGTGCAGGAGCCATTGTCTTCACACCACGTGAGCGTGACTGGCAGCCCGAGGAGGTTATCATCGACAACGACGGTTCAAAGAACAACTATATCGAAGTCACATCACATGGCAAGTGGCAAACGACACCACTGCCAGGTTTCATGATGCACGAAGGCCATTATCAGGACAACGAAAATCCTTTTGAGGCAGGTACTGCCCGTATGGCCCATACGACCAGCAGCAACAAGCGCTACTCTGTAGCCACCTATCAGCCCCGTTTCCAGAAAGCTGGTCGCTATGCCGTCTATGTCAGCTACCAGTCATTGCCCAACAGTGTTGACGATGCACTCTATACCGTTTGGCATAAGGGTGAGCGCACGCAATTCCGTGTCAACCAGCAAATGGGTGGTGGTACATGGGTGTATTTAGGCACCTTTGAGTTTGATGCCGGCTACAGCGAGTTTAATCGTGTCACGCTGACCAATCAGAGCAAGCACAATGGCGTAGTGACTACGGATGCTGTCCGTTTCGGTGGTGGCATGGGTAATATCGAGCGCTTTGGCGAAGTAAGCGGTATGCCACGTGCCATTGAGGGAGCGCGCTATTATGCCCAATGGGCTGGTATGCCCTACTCCGTCTATAGTGGCCGACAGGGTACTGACGACTATGCCGACGACATCAATGTCCGTTCGTTTATGACCAACTATATAGGTGGTGGCTCGTGCTATTTGCCAACCCTTGAAGGCCTGAAGGTTCCTATCGAGCTCTCCTTGGGTGTCCACAGCGACGCAGGCTATTTCAAGAACGGAAAAGATGTATGGGGCTCACTGTCCATCTGTACCACCAACCATCATGATGGTAAATTGAATTCAGGTATCTCGCGTTTGGCTTCGCGCGACCTGGCCGATGCCTTGCTCAACAACGAGGTAGCCGATCTGAAATATAAATATGGCGATTGGGTTCGTCGCGACCTATACGACCGCAACTATTCGGAGTCACGCGTTCCTGAGGTGCCCAGCGCTATCCTTGAGACCTTGTCGCACCAGAGTTTCCCAGATTTACGCTATGGTATGGATCCTAATTTCCGATTCACGCTGGCCCGTTCTATCTATAAGACGCTGTTGCGCTACGTCAACGACCAACATGGCACCTCTTATGTGGTGGCTCCGCTGGCACCCGACCATTTCCGTATTGAATTCAAGGACAAAAACGTCATACAGCTTCATTGGAATGCCGTCAACGATCCTCAGGAGCCTACTTCGAAACCTACAGGCTACCTGCTCTATACCGCTATAGGCGATGCCGACTTCGATAATGGCACCCAAATCAAAAAGACTTCGTATGAAATGAAGCTCGAACCTGGTCAGACCTATCATTTCCGTGTTGCAGCTGTCAATCGTGGTGGCGAGAGTTTCTGCACAGAGGTTCTTTCCGCCTGCTACCAGCCTGGCGCCACCAAGACAGTGATGATTGTCAACGGTTTCAACCGCGTGTCGTCGCCAGCCATTCGCAACAACGCGTCAGAGCAAGGCTTCGACCTTGACGAAGACCCCGGCATTACCTATGGTCCTACACTCGGATGGGTGGGTCGCCAGACGAATTTCGATATTTCCCAGATGGGTAATGAAAACGGAGGCTTAGGCTTTAGTGGCGAAGAGCTGCAAGGTCAGCTGATTGCAGGCAACGACTTCAATTACGTTCGCACGCATGCTGATGCTATTGCCTCTGCTCATAAGTACAACATTGTAAGCTGTTCCAACGAGGCTGTGGAGACAGGTAAGGTCAACCTCTCGCACTATGATGCAGTCGACCTGTTGCTGGGACTCGAGCGCAACGACGGACACAGTCTGAACTACTATAAGAGTTTCACATCACAGCTCCAGAATGCCCTGCAGAAGTACAGCCAGAATGGTGGTGCCCTCTTAGTGAGCGGTGCCTATGTGGGCAGCGACATGACGACAGATACTGAACAGCAGTTCCTATCCAGTGTCCTGAAATGTCGCTATGCAGGTCGTTCACTGGCAGAGTCAGGCACCGTGAATGGTCTTGGTATCAAGCTTGACTATTGGAATGAGCTTAACGCCACCCACTATGCTGCCACCTCTACCGATATCCTGCAACCCGTCAAACCTGCCTTCACAGCGATGCAGTATGCTGACGGACAGGATGCTGCCATCGCCTACAAGCAGGGACGTGAAAGCGTGTTCGTCATGGGGTTCCCCTTCGAGTGCATCAAGGACCGCCAGAAGCGTATGTCTGTCATGCAAGGAATATTAAACTATTTACTAAATAATTAAATCAACTAACTATGTACAAAATTCAAACTAACTCATCTGGTACAAGAAGTATCGAAATCAGTGATGAACATCTGCAGACTATCGAAGACTACCAGTTGTTCCGTGACCTTATTGACTCTAACGGCTATGTCGATGAACAAGTGCTCGACAAGTTGAAGCTCAATATCCGTTCGATGCTTGAGTCTGATGCCGGCAAGGACAAGCGCCTGCTCGACCTTTGTCTCGACGTCATCTATCACAGTAATATGAAAGCCTTTGGTCTGCAACAGCTGGTATTGCTCTTCATCAACTGGAAGAATCAGGGCAATGCTGAATTGGGCATGACCAAACGCGCTATCCAAGGAACACCGTTTAATTAAAGATTAAAGCTAAAAGCCAAGTGCTAAAAGCTAAAAGCGCAAAAAAATGGAGTATAGGCTGACGGATTTTCTCCCCACGACAAAGAAGGAGATGGAACTACGCGGTTGGGACGAGGTGGATATCATCCTCTTCTCAGCCGATGCTTATGTAGACCATCCTTCTTTTGCCAATGCTGTCATCGGGCGCACACTTGAGGCAGCAGGCTATCGTGTGGCTATTGTCCCTCAGCCTGACTGGCATGGCGACTTTCGCGACTTCAAGAAGTTAGGGCGTCCTCGCTTGTATTTTGCCATCTCTCCAGGCAATATGGACTCGATGGTTAACAAGTACACCGCCAACCGTCGCCTGCGTTCCGAGGATGCCTACAGCCCCGATGGTCGCCACGGTCTTCGCCCTGACTATCCGTCAGTAGTTTATTCCCAGATTCTTCGTCAGCTCTATCCTGATGTGCCCATCGTCTTAGGCGGTATCGAGGCTTCCTTGCGCCGACTCACCCATTACGACTATTGGCAGGATAAGTTGCGGCCTTGTATCCTTTGCGATGCACCTGCCGACATCCTTGTCTATGGCATGGGCGAGAAGCCAATGGTTGAACTGTCACGTCGTCTTGCCGACGGACTCCCCATCAGTGCCTGTCGCGACATTCCCCAGACGGTGTATATTGCCAATGATGTGACACCGCTTGAGAGTGATATCGTGCTGCACAGCCATGAAGAATGCCTGCGCGACAAGCGTTCACAGGCCGAGAATTTCCGCCATATCGAGGAACAGTCGAACATGATGCACGCCCAGCGCCTGCTGCAACCCCTCAAAGACATTTCTCATTCCTCATCTCTCATTTCTCATTCCACGATAGTGGTTGTCAACCCTCCCTATCCCCCTATGACTACTGAGGAACTGGATGCCTCGTTCGACCTGCCTTATACGCGCGTACCTCATATTAAATATAAGGACAAGCGCATCCCAGCCTACGACATGATCAAGTTCAGCGTCAACATCCATCGCGGCTGTTTTGGCGGATGTGCCTTCTGCACCATCTCCGCCCATCAGGGTAAATTCATCTCATGCCGTTCCAAGGAGAGCATTCTGCGCGAGGTGAAGCAAGTCATCCAGATGGATGGTTTCAAGGGGTATCTCAGCGACTTGGGTGGTCCCTCAGCCAACATGTATGGCATGCATGGGCGCAACCTCAATGCCTGCGAAAAGTGTAAGCGTCCCTCGTGCATCAATCCGCAAATATGTCCCAACCTGAATACTGACCACTCCAAGTTGCTTGAAATCTATCGTGCTGTCGACGCTCTGCCAGGCATCAAGAAGAGCTTCATTGGCAGTGGTGTGCGCTACGATCTGTTGCTGTATCGCAGCAAAGACGAGAAGTCGAATAAGGCCGCTATGGAATATACCCGCGAACTCATCAAGAATCATGTCAGCGGACGCCTGAAAGTGGCACCCGAACATACTTCCGACCATGTGCTCCGACTCATGCGCAAGCCTTCGTTCCAGCAGTTTTACGAATTCAAGCGCATCTTCGACCGTATCAATCGCGAAGGACATCTGAACCAGCAGATCATCCCCTACTTCATCTCGAGCCATCCAGGATGTAGTGAAGCAGATATGGCCGAATTGGCAGTTATCACCAAGCATCTCGACTTCCAACTCGAACAGGTTCAGGACTTTACGCCTACGCCTATGACAGTTTCTACCGAGACGTGGTATACGGGCTACGACCCCTATACCCTCGAACCCGTTAAGAGTGCCAAAAGCCAGCAGGAAAAATTAGCCCAACGCCAATACTTCTTCTGGTACAAGCCTGAGGAGCGTAGGGGCATCGAGCAGAGTCTGCACCGTATTGGCAAACCAGAGCTTATCAATGAGCTGTGTCCCAGAAATTACACAAATGGAAATTATCGAGCAAACTCTCATCCCAAAGAATCCCGCGAAGAAAAGCGAGGACGGAATCGTCGTCACAAATGACTTCATTGCCGTCATCGATGGTTCTACCAGCAAGTCGCAGTATCGCCACAGCCTGTTCAGCAGCAATGGCCGCTACGCCATGAAGCTGGCCAATAGTTACATCCGCCACATGCCTAAGAACACGACGTGCGAGGCCTTTCTGCGTGGTGTTACAGCTTACGTTCGCAAGCACTATAAGAAGTCGATGCTTCAGCGGCTGGCCGATCACCCTGAAGACCGTCTGACGTGCAGCGTTGTCGTCTTCAGCCGCTTGTGTCGCGAAATATGGATGGTTGGCGACTGCCAATGTCTCGTCTCACCATCTCACCCTCTCACCTCCTCACCTTCTCAATTCATCGATAACCCCAAGCCCTACGAAGCAGAGTTGGCTGCTATGCGTGCCAATGAAGCGGAACGCCTGTTAAGCGAAGGCCATACCGCCGATGAACTTTGCCGCAACGACATTGCCCGTCCTCTCATCATTCCCCGCATGATTGAGACCATGCGCCAGCAAAATGTCACCTATAGCGTTGTCGATGGTTTTCCCATTCCCCGACAACACGTCCGCACCCTGACGCTCGACTTCCAGCCCTACGAGATTGTCCTTGCCTCCGACGGTTATCCTTTCCTCTATCCTACCCTCGAAGAGAGTGAAGCGGCCCTGCAACACCAGCGTCAATGTGACCCACTCAATATCGGACCACATTTCCAGGCCACCAAAGCCTTCCATCCTGACTTCAATTCCTTCGACGACCGTACCTACATCCGGTTCCGAGTGTAGTAATCCTTTACTCCAAGCTGTCACATCAACGTAAGCAGACCGATAGGTCAAGGGAGATGATAAGGCTGCGATTAAGTGAGAGCAATGCCGAAAGCGCTTTTGAGCATTGCCGAACCGAGTAAGCAGCGAGCGCCATGAGTGCTTGTACTCTGATGGCCGAGTCGCGTTCGAGGTCGATGAACATCAACGTGAGCAGGCTCGACCGATAGGTCAAGGGACAAGCGAGGGGTACTATCTTGGTATGACGAAAAAACTAATGCAATGCAATATTGCAATATAAACCATTCTTTATACTTCAGTCCCACCCCTCATAATCATTGGTCAGAACCATGTGCGTACCAGATGACGATATAATCTGCGTAGGAAATGAACGACAGAATCATACCAGCGATTCCAAATACTATACGGCAGTCCTTCCATATCATTAATTGAGAGAGCACAGAGTGTAAGTCTATAATCATCAAAACTTTTGTGAGGCAAGGCGTTCACCTTCTCTTTCAACTTTGTGAGACTGATATTGTGGCGGTTACGCTTGATTTCGGCTACTAAGCCAGTGTGGTTAGACTCGTTGAGGGCTATCATGTCTATTTCGTATCTCCCTTTACTACTCCACCATCCGCCTACCAGTGTGTATCGCCCTGATTCCATCGCCAGAGCCCTGAAATATTGCTCAAGCGTTCTACCCGTAAACGAGTTGTAGTATTCATCTATCTTCTCGCGTACCGGCGATAGTTGACCTTGCTCAACATACGACTGATATGGCCCAATGAAATAAAACCAAAAACGCAAGAACTGATCCGTAATCTCGTATGCTGTCACAGGGTTCTTAGTCTTAGTAAACAACGGTTTCTGACAACTCACCAACTGATAGTTCTTCTCTAATTCATCCAGATAGACGCTCAATTTTTTCTGCATCATAGTGCCATTATCATGAAACGTGTCTAAGCTACTGGCAATCAAATGCAGAACAGAAAAATAGGTAACGCTCTTATCACCAAACAACTGACTCACGATGTCGTTTCCTTCATTAAGGAAATAGGAATCCTGACTGCAAACGAAACTGAGCATCTTTTCCTTCGTATAGCAACCTGCATCCATCAGCAACTCTACGTATTTAGGCACGCCACCAGTAATCATGAACAGGCAGAGCAAATCCTCGTTCTGATAATTAGGATAACAGTCGTGAAAAATCTGTTTGAGAACTATAATAGAAAAAAGGCTTTAATATAAGTATCGTAGAGGGCCGACCATAAAACTGTCCGTTTGTATCTTCGAAAATGTGTCTCGTTGGAGGCTGTATGCTACACACTGTGATGAGGTGGAGATAGGAGTAGTTGTGATATTTATCCCACAGTTTCTTTGTCGTTCTGAAGATAGCAGGATTTACCTTCTGTAACGTTTGGAACTCATCAAGGACAATGGTGAAATGGCGATTCAGCGATTCCTTCATGACAACCTCGAACAGGTTGCAAAATTGGTTGGCAGCACCATCAAAATGAATGCCCAACTGCTCTTCGAGGGTCTGCTTTAAATGCTGACACAGCACCTCCTCGCTGTCGTCAGTAATAAGGAGATAGGCATATTTGCAATCCTTCAGGGCCGTTTTTATTAGCGTGGTCTTGCCAACACGCTTGCGTCCCATCAGCACAGTAAACACCGCACTCCGTTTGGATTGCGACTCATTCTCTTTCAGGATTTTTGTTTCTTTTTCCCTATTGTAGAACCTCATTTCATGCAGAGTGTTATTGCACTATCTCTATATTATCCACATGAAAAACTTTAGGCTCTGGCACTTCGTCTTTACCCAAGAACTCGACCTCGCCAAAAGATGGAGAAATAAAACCCTCTACTGGTCGGCCTGACACATTATGTCCTACCATGTCAGGTGTGATTAATCTTTCGCCCTCAAAAAACAAAATATCACTCTGATTGCCAATTGTTGGTTTCTGTTTTCCTTTATCCATAATTCTGTTTTGATATAATGTAACTAAGAGATGTCATCGGACTATTCCTAATACCACTATACTGTCACTTCGCAAGTAGGGTGTTCAATATGTTGTACCCGATTCCTGCTTACAAAACGCTGGAATTAGGTTAAACAACTATAAAAGATTGTCTTTCTGAGCCAGATTTCAGCGAGGCTTGTTTTGCGTAAAAATCATTCGATCGTCTGGTTTTCAGTGTGTTGCATTTGCGTC
>JAFVHO010000131.1 GCA_017474485.1 Prevotella sp. | reverse complement strand
TACAGTTATCGTCAGAAAGTGTTGCTCCCACGATGGTCAGCGATGGCATAGAACATTATAAGTATGTTGACGTGCCTATGGGTGAATACTGGCTTAACTCCCCTACCCACGACAAACCAAATGACATGCTCGACGCTATCAATGGCGCACATGTCTATGGCAAGAATATCGTGCAGGCAGAGGGATTCACGGAGGTGCGTGGCGTGTGGGACGAGACGCCAGCCAGCATCAAGGCGCTACTCGACCGCAACTTTGCCTTAGGCATGAATCGTCTCTTCTTCCACGTGAATACCCACAATCCTTGGCTCGACCGTAAACCTGGCATGACCCTCGATGGAATCGGTCTATTTTTCCAGCGCGACCAGACCTGGTTCCCTGAGGCTAAGCCATTCGTAGATTATATCACCCGTTGTCAGACATGGTTACAGAAAGGGCGTCCTGTAGTAGACATTGCAGTCTATACAGGTGACGAAATGCCTAGTCGTGCATTCACCCCAGACCGCCTTGTGCCTATGTTGCCCGGCTTGTTTGGTGCAGAGCGTGTGATCTCCGAACGCAAACGACTGGCCAACGTTGGCCAGCCTATGGAGGAATCACCTGTTGGCGTATGGCATTCTGCTGGAATTCTCGACCTCAAGGATTGGATCAACCCCCTTCATGGTTATCAATATGACTCGATGAACAAGGACGCTCTAACTCGCTGGTTAGAGGATATGGAAGACCCGAAAAACTATTATCTCCCCCGATATCATGTCCTTGTCATTCCACAAGGAATACTCATAAGCAAAGAGACGCAGCAGATGATAGAGAAACTAAAAGGCTATGGTATCACCATCATTGATAAGCCCTACAAGGAGAATACGCTGCCCAATCTGCTGCCCGATGCAGTCTTGCCTGATGGTATCGCATTTACCCACCGAAAGGATGGGTCATCCCACTACTATTTTCTGAGCAACCAAACCGACAGCGTACGAACATTCAGAGCCAAGTTCCGAATAGGGCATAGAATAAGCAGCATCATGGACCCTGTAAATGGCAAACTATTGTCGTTCCATCAGGAAAGGGAAGGCGATTACTGTTGCATCGACATCACACTTCCAAAATATGGGTCGGTCATCGCCATGAGCGGAGTCTTGTTTACAGACACATGGACTTCGAGCCAACATTTCTCAGAATCGCGACCTATTGGTGACCATCTGACGTGGAATATTATTTTCCGCGAAAACGGGGAATACATGACAACAAATCGGCTTTTCGACTGGACCCAAAGCGATAATGACAGAATCAAGTATTTCAGCGGGCATGCTCGTTATAAGACCACATTCCGCATGAAAAAGCACGATTTGGAACATTGCACATGGTGGTTGCAATTGCCAGATGTTAAAGATTTAGCTCACATTTGGCTCAATGGCAAGGACATGGGCATTGTCTGGACTAATCCCTACATGGTAGAATTGGGGAAACAACTTCGGTCTGGCAAGAACATATTGGAAATAGAAGTTGTGAACACTTGGCACAATGCCTTACGCGGTATGGATGCCGGCAAGTCTCCATACGAAGATATATGGACTAATGCAAAATATCGGTCCAAGGGTGATGAACTCCTACCGTCAGGACTTCTGGAAACACCTCTGCTGCTTAAAGAGGACTATCACCCGTTTAGGGCAATCTTTGAAGAGTAAAACAAATAAAATAGCTATATGAAAAGACTACAGACAATAATGCTTCTTGTCATCTGTGTCACCATGTCAGCACAGGCAAAAGTCAGACTGCCTCAGTTCTTTAGCGACAACATGGTGCTGCAACAGCAATCGGAGTGTAACATCTGGGGCTGGGCAGAACCTGGCACACGGGTTAGCATTACCACCTCGTGGAATAAGAAAGGCCACAACGTGCAGGCTAACAAAGACGGACGATTCAGTTTGACGGTGAAAACGCCAGAAGCTGGTGGCCCTTATTTTATCGGTTTTAAGGATGCTGATTACGTGCAGTTGAACAATGTGATGATTGGCGAAGTGTGGATATGCTCAGGCCAGTCGAACATGGAGATGCTGATGAAGGGGTACAAGGCTCAGCCTGTGGAGGGTGCTGCTGAGGAACTGCTTGCTTGTCATGACGACGGTTTGCGACTGTTCTATGGCAAGCGTCGCGCTTCATTAGAGCCTCAGCAAGACCTTGCGGGAACGTGGCTGCCTGCTAATGCTGCCAGTGTTCGGGAGTTCTCGGCTACGGCCTATTTCTTTGGCAAGGCGCTGAGACGGGTGTTAGGTGTGCCAGTGGGACTGATCTGTACTGCCTTTGGAGGTTCGGCCTGCGAGGCATGGATGCAGGCTGACTGGTTGAAGGCTTTCCCAAAAGTGAAACAAATCATCACAGAAGAGGATGTCAAGAAGTTGCAGCAGCGTTGTCCGACGGCTCTCTATAATGGACAGCTAAAGCCCCTCATAGGTTATGGCATCCGAGGGGCCATCTGGTATCAGGGCGAGGACAATGTTCCTCGCTATGACTACTACGCTCCCCTGATGGCGCGCATGATTCAGGGATGGCGCGAGGACTGGAAGCTGGGCAACTTCCCCTTCTACTACTGTCAGATAGCCCCTTGGGGATATGACGAAACAGACTGGGCTCTCTACAATAGTGCCTTCCTGCGTGAACAGCAGGAGAAGGTGGAGTCGATGGTTCCCAACTGTCGCATGGCAGTGCTGATGGATACGGGTATCAAGGATGTCATCCATCCTCGCAAGAAACGTCAGGCTGGTGAGCGCCTCGCCATCCTG
>JAFVHO010000004.1 GCA_017474485.1 Prevotella sp. | reverse complement strand
CACTCTTGCGCACGATGCTCTTCAGCTCGGCATAGCCATGTGTCGGGTCATAGATGCTGCCGTAGTTCCAGCCCTTGGCCGACGGTGTGACGGTTAGCTCGCACTGGGTGTCAGACAGGCGTTTAGTCGTTGCCGTGGCAGCAATGACCACGCTGGCAGTATCGCCGTTGGTGAAGTAAAGCTTGTCGGGATTGTCGAGAGCGTCAGCAATGTCATTCACAAGGAATGCCCTGCCAATCTCCGGGCCACCTGTCAGACTGCCCTTCGGCATGTCGAAGCCGTGAATCAATTCATGGATGGTCACCTGGTCGAGCAACGAAAGATCCTCGTTGCCGTAGCTGGTGACGTGGCTTGCCTCCACCTTGTAGTCAATAAAGTGACCTAGCAGCGTACTCGTCAGCCACCACTGAGCATACATCTGCGAGTGGGCGGGAATATCCCCGAAGTCATTGGCAATGCTCTTGCCGAACGACAGGGCGGCTTCGCCACCATTCACCTGCGAACTGATAAGCTCGAAGTCGATATACAGTCCCTTCTCGTTATCGATAATCTCAGGCTGTTGCGTCACCATCCTTACATTGGTGGCGTCGCCAAAACCCTTGTTATTGATAAGAAGTGCAAATTCAGCTGGCTTCATAGGCTCCACCACGTCGAGCGTCAGGGCATCGTCGCCATAGACATCACGTTGCATGAAGTAGGTGAGGTCAAGTTCGGGCGAGGGTTTCACGGTGAGAGTGACGGGACTTAGTTCACGTGTGACCATCAAGCCGGTAAACGGATCAAGATACTTCAATCGGCCACCAAAGGTATAATCTATTGGCTCAGTTGGGGCGGCATACTTGCTGGGAATGAATAGAATGGTGGCAGTGCCGTCACCATTGGCAACAAGTGTCCATCCATCAGTGAGATTAAGCGAACCCTCAAAGCCGTCGAGCATCTCAACGTTGACCTGCATCTCCCTGCTGGTGGCCAAGCTACCATCAGAGGCGTTACGGACATCCAGTTCAAGAATAATATCCTTCATGGATTCTTCGGGGTTGCCATTGTGCACTTTGAGCGTTCCACGGAATGCTTGGCGCGTCATGGTCATGGTCTGGTTGAACTGCAATGTAATACTAGCACATACGGTATTAGACCGATCATTAAGTTCGTCGTATGTAATATTGAGCTTGTTGATGAGTGCTTTTTCAACCGATGTCTCTCCATCTTTCAGTATTGACTGTATTTCCTCACCGATAGTTTCATTAATCTCACCAATATGTTGAAGGTCGATGGTATTTTCTTCACCAGCAGCATCACGTCGGCTCGACGATGTCTCTGTCTTGTAGTAGGAGTTGTAATACCTCGTCAAAAATGTTATGAAAGCCTCCTCACTGATACCGCTAGGACAGAAAACCATGATGTTAGGATTTGAAATGGCTTGGATACCATCTTCCTGTATACACTCTATGGCCCAGGCAATAAGGCTTATCTGATCTGATGGCAGAGTCAGCCACTCGGAAGAACCGAAGAATTCCAATTCCTCTTGCTGCGCTATTTTGATGATGTTCATGGCGGTCACTAAATCGTCAAGGAACTTTTTGTATGATTCTGGAAGTTCGTTCAAGTTTACAGTGATTGCCTTTCGTGGACCGTGGCTACGGCTTCCTCCTTCTTCTTGTCCTTCTGGATCTTCAGGTTCTTCGGGAACTTGAGTCCCTTCATATTCACAATCACCGAAGGTATAATGGATTAAGTCGGTTATCTTTGGTATTGCCTCAACCAATTTGTTCGTGTTGTCAATATATGAATTCTTAAGCAAGGTCTGATTAGTAACATTTGTCGTCTTTGCCGACTCAGTGAAGTTATGAAGATTATACAAATAATTGCTTGAAATCTTCACACCGTCCTGAAGCATTTTACCCATTTCTTTTCTGGTGAGGTTTTCTCCTTTAACGACCTTCATCGACTTATCCAAGAAATCAACATAGTCACCAGTTGTGGCAATGTCTTGGTCGGCGTAGGCATATACATCAGAGAGATTCTTCTTTCGGTCTGCTTCTTGTTTCGCTTTTGATAGCGATGTGGTGCCTTCAGCAATACGGTCTAAGCGAAGTTCATCACGATAGTCAGAAGAATTGTATATTCTCCTGTTCATCTCTGCCCTGAATTCTTTTTCTTCCTGTATGACCTCCTTTCCTTTCTTATACATGTTGTTCATTTTGTTGGCAATGTTTACTGTCTGTATGGAAAGATCCGTCATATCAGCTTTCAAGTGGTAGAATGCTTTGCCTATGTCTTTCCAGTCGTTCAGACAATCTCTGGTGAAGAACTCTTTGTCTTTGATGCGGTTGGCAATACGATTGGTACCATCGGCGATGTCATCGAAATCTTTGAATATGTCCTTGACCGTACCAACATATCTGTCGTATGCATCAACGGTCGACTTCGTGTACTTACAGTTGGTAAACTTATCGCGCCAGCTCTTCTCATTGATCATCGCGTCGGCACAATTATATATGTCCCTCACTGTTTCGGCACCACGGAAGAAGTCACCCACGAATGGTAACAGTTTGGCCAGCGCAATAAATGCAGAATTGGCGCATGGCGTACACTTATAGGGCTCGCCAGTGGATACCCCAGGATTGACATAGTCGTAATTGATGGTAGTGAAATAATTACCTGGGGTAGGACCACCTGGGCCACTACTACCGCCACCTGGGCCAGTGAAGCCGCCGTAGCCGCCGCCAACGCCACTATACCCGCTCGGTCTCTCCTTACACTCACCCACGCGGATGCCAGTGGGATACTTATGGAAGACGCTGTCAGTGCCACATTCATAGAACCACGATAAGGGGAACTCTGCATAGCAGGGATCGTCATCGACAGGCCTCTTAGCCTCTTGTTCTCCCCTTGATGCACTAATCATGCCTGTGTTTGTCACCATGATGGGGATGAAAATGGTCTGCTGAGGAGCTAAGTCAAACGGACTGTCGGCATAGTCGAGGGGGGTATAGGTCAGTACCTTAAAATTGTCGGGCATTTCAAACTGTACACTCTTGGCCTTGATGAGTCCTACATTTGTTAGTGCAGCGTAGAACACGAGCGATTCACCATCGGGCAGTGACTTGGCAGGAATGTAACTGGGTACGCTGACCAAGACGACAGGCGCAGGAATGTTGGTCTCATACTTCACTGAGGTGACAATCTCGTAGGTATCCTCGACAGAGGTCTCCACAACATCCCAACTCACATTAATGGCATCAATGGTCAGATTAACCACCTTAGTAGTGGTCTTGCCTGGATCTAGCAAAATATTGGCACGGTAGCCATTGTGTTTCGGATGCGTGACCAACAACGTGTAGTAACCCTCTGGCAGCGTGGTGGTGAAGAGACCAGTAGCTGTGGTAGTGTCGCTGACAATTACGGCACCCGTGACAGGATGTAGGATGCTGACAGTAGCTCCGCTAACGTGCGGTGCTTCCTCCGTATAATAAGTGTACTCGTCACAAACATCGACCACAAGGTTACCAGTGATTTCGCTTACAGGCTCGATTCTAAACGGAATGGCCAATCCGTTGCCGTTTTCGCAGTTGATTCCTATCTGTCCCGTAACGGGAACGTTAAGTTGCATATCATCTGTAGGAGCAAAGCGGATAATGACCTGCGTGGTGTCTCCATTTTCCAGCGGTGCTATGTTCTTGGGCGTGACGCTTTGCATCCACGTTGGCAGCGACAGCGAGACGATACCTGTGGTTCCCATACCTACGTTGGCCACATTGAACATATAGTCACGTGTGGTACCCTTGGTCATCGTGGTATTTATCTGCTGGACGCTACAGCTTAGTTGAGCCACCTCATTGCGTGTGTAGTAGTAGATGGTCTTGTTCAGTTCAGCTCCTTCTGCCGTCGTGATAGATAGCTTAACTGTCTGCCATTTGTTACCACTGCCCAGCTTACGTCCAGTCAGAGTATATGCTATGTCTACTGTCTGTCCTCCTTCAATACGCTGTGGTGCGTTTAACACTATGTCGGCACTGTCGGAATTCTCTGCAACCGTGACAGTCAGTCCTGTCAGCGGTATGTTTCCTGGATTCACGATGGAGAGAGTTCCATCGTAAGGTTTGCCTATCACGGTGTAGAGAGTGATGGGGGCTGTCGACTTATGGCGCATACCATAAATATCGACGCTGGCCATCTCGTCGCGCAAATTCTCGCCTGGATAGCAAGCACCGATACCAATGTGTCCTATCTGATAGCGGTAAGGCTTCCACACGTATGTGAACTCGCCTTTGGCGTTGGCAGTCACACCTTCCGTAAAGCGTTGCCCATCCATGATAAGATAGAGCACTACCGTGGTGCTGCCATCACTCTGCCAGGCGGTGCCATCGGGACGGTTCAGTTGTCCACTAATGGTCACGCTGTCACCATAGAGCAACACGCTCTTGTCGACGCTTACCGTAGCCGTGAATGAGGCATGGGCGTTGACGGAAACCGTTGCGGACGTATTGTTAACATAGAGCAGTTCAGGCGTGGTATTGTCTTCGTTTACCGTGGCAAAGACACTAAATGTTCCTACTTGGTCGTCGACCTTCACATTGCACGTAAGCGTGATACTCTCGCCAGAGGGCACTGACTGAGATGTGGTTAGAGATGTGGTAGGTCGTGAGTTCTGATAGACGTTAACAGCAAGGCCAGCGGGCAAATCTATGACACCGGCGTTTGCAATTGTGATACGAACTTGCAACCTATCATTAACCTCTAAACCTTCGTCACCTATTGCCGAACCATCCATCTTTAGTAGCTCAATATTGCTAATGATGGCATCAGGCAGTGTCTGGTCGCTCACCATAACCCAGCAGGTGCCGTCGCTATGGCCATCGGCCTTGGCTGTGAAGACGAAAGTTTTACTGTCGCCTTCATTCATATTGGCCAGTGCCTTGACGGTAACCTTAACGTTTTGTTCCCCAGCAGGAATGACCACATTGTGAGGATAGTCCAGTGCCTCGTCATTACTACTTGTTATGCTGACGGTCAAGGGATTCGAAACTGACGTATTCCTACTGATGGTCAAAACAGTTCCATCTTCTGCCCCTTCCAGAATCATGGAGCGGCTTGAAGTGAGTGTTAATGCCGGGCCGTCATTATCGATGATATGGATTTTTTTGCTCACCATACCTACATCATTGCCGCTGGCACTACAACTGCATGATTGGATGTAGACAGCAGCCGTAATGGTCACTTCACGGTCGCCATCAACGATGAGATTATCATTGATGCCGATGTTGAACGTTACTTCCTCAACGCCTTTAGACATTGAGATTGTAGAGAACTGTCCATAATTGATATCATGACCTGACGAGTCATCACTCATCTTGACGGTTATGTCTAGATCTTTATGTGTAGTCCTGCGTAGAACTGCTATTAGGGCCACTGGCCCTGCACTCTCACTGACAGTGGTCGGCGTGAGTTGCAACTCCAGTACAGGCAGGTCGTTGTCCTTCAGCAGCACGATGACCTCGGCTTTGTTGTACTTCGTGGCCGATGCTGTGAAAGCGTTCGACAGATCGAGGCTGGGCAGCTCGTCGTCGATGGCTGTCACCTCGACGGTTGCCGATGTCTCGCCGGCGGCGATGGTCACCGTCTGTGGGAACGAGAAGCGCTTGGCGTCCTCACTGGT
>JAFVHO010000130.1 GCA_017474485.1 Prevotella sp. | reverse complement strand
TAGGCGAAAGCCGTCAGGTAAGAGAGCACGGTGACCAGTCCCAGGGATGTCGTGCCGATAAGACCAGCGGTCTTATGCGACATCTTCATGCCAGCCAACGCAAGAATCACGAAGGACAGCGCAGGCAGCAGAAGTATCATGTAAGAATAACTATATATTTCCATATCGTTTTACTTTTTTACCTTTTTACTTTTTTACCTTTAAACACTACCATTTCATGTTCTTGATACTGTCAACGCTATCGCTATGGAAGTTGCGGTAGACATTGATGATAATAGCAATAGCCACAGCCGACTCAGCAGCTGCAACACCAATCACAAAGAGGGTCATAAACATGCCTTCCATGCCGTTCGGATAGAGCAGACGGTTGATGGCGGCAAAATTGATGTCAACGGCGTTGAGCACCAGCTCGACAGAGATGAGCATGGCAATCAGGTTGCGACGTGTCACAAAGCCATAGACGCCGATGAAGAACAACAGGGCGCTAAGCGCGAAATAACATTCTACAGGTACCATAGCTTACTCCTCCTTCTTTTCTTTACGTGCAACAACCAAGCCACCGATGATGCAGGCCAGCAGGAACAGCGAGATGAACTCGAAAGCGAGCACATACTGATACTTGCCAGCACCCACGAGGGCCGTACCAATCTCTTTCATAGGAACCTCCACATTGGCAGGAGCCAGCGTAAAGAAACCAGTCTTTAGCAGAATCAGACCGACGACGACCAGACCTGCCAATGCAGCCAAACCGCCACCAATCATCTTACTGGACTTTACACGCTCCTCCAAGCCTTGAAGGGTACGCTTGCTCACCAACTGGATGGCGAAGACATAGATCATCGTAACGCCTCCGGCATATACCGAGATCTGAGCAGCACCCAGGAAGGTGTAGTCGAGCAGGAAATAGATGCCTGCCACACCAAAGAGCACGAACAACATGAATGTTGCGGCTCGCATGATTCTCGTGGTGGTGACACACAACAGCGCTGAGCCGAGGATGAACACCGCAAGAATGATAAACATGATAGTATTTGCCATAATGCGTTACTTCGTTTTTGTATTAAACTTACCGACTTGCCACTCGGCACCACCCTTGATGAGGTTGGGCAGCGAACCACCGGCATAGACCTCCTTGTCGAGGTGTAATACCAGCTTAGAGCGATCGAAGACAGCATTCTCAAAGTCATTTGTGAACTCGATGGCATCGAAGTTGCAGGCGTTAGTACAGAGCTGGCAGAACATACAGTCGCCCAGGTCGTACTGATAGTCGTCAAGCACCTTCTTTTTCTTGCCTGTCTCAGGGTCCTCAGCCATGTGGCTCAGAATCTTGATGGTTCCGTTGGGACACGACTTCTCACACAGTGTGCAGGCAGTACACTTATAGTTGCCATTCTCGTCACGCTTGAAGACGAGGCGGCCACGATGGCGCTTAGCCACGTGAAGCGTAGTCTTGCGGTTCTCGGGATACTGCTCAGTAGACTTGTTGGTAAAGAAGTCCTTGAAGTATTCCTTCCAAGAGGTCTTCATACCAGTAGCCAGTGTCTTCAAGCCGTGTCCGATTTCTCCAAAATATGTTTTATTATCTTCCATTGCTATACCTTATTTAATATATAGGCCGAGGGCCACAACAACAGTCATAATCACGAGGTTGAGGAGAGCCAGCGGCATCAGGTACTTCCACTCCAGTTTCAGAATCTGGTCGATACGCAGACGTGGGAACGTCCACTTTATCCACATCAGAATCCATACGAGGAAGAAGGTCTTACCCATGAACCACACAATACCAGGGATGTAATTCATCACTTGGTCGAAAGCGGCAATACCGATGTTCACAGGAGCCCAACCACCAAGGAATACGGTAGCGGCAATACCTGCGATGATAAAGAGGTTCAGGAACTCAGCGAGGTAGAAAAAGCCGAAGCCCATACCAGAATACTCGGTATGGTGACCTGCGGTCAACTCACTCTCTGCCTCAGCCATATCGAACGGGCCACGATTAGCCTCTGCATTACCTGCGATAAGGAATACGAAGAAGGCGATGATGGCAGGGATATGCCCCTGGAAGATAAGCCACTTCCAAGGACCTGTCTGAGCCTCAACGATACCACTCATCTGCATGGTTCCTGTCAGGATCACAGCAGTAATCAGGCAGAGACAGAGAGACATCTCATAGGAAATCATCTGCACAGCTCCACGCATGGCGGAAAGCACAGAATACTTGTTGTTAGAACCCCAACCGGCAAGGAAAATTCCCACCACACCTATCGAAGAGATGGCGGTAAGCAGGAACACACCAACGTTGAAGTCGAGGATGGTGGCACCATTGTTCCAAGGCAGGAACGAGAAAGCGCCAACACTTCCGATAATCACAAGAAGAGGAGCAACAAGGTAGAGCACCTTGTCGGCACGGTCGACGATGAAGATCTCCTTAACGAGCATCTTGAAGACGTCGGCAAACACCTGCAGCAAGCCCCAATAACCTACTCGCATCGGGCCCAGACGGCACTGGAAATAGGCACAAACCTTACGCTCCATAAATATCAGTACGATGGCGATGAGGGCATATCCCGTCAGGATACCAGCACCCACCAGTACGCACTCAATCAATATCGCCAACCAGTCAGGACATCCAATTGTAATCCTGAGCAACTGGTCGAACCATTGGGTTATAATTGAGAAATCAAACATATTTTCTTAATTCTTAATTCTTAACTCTTAATTTCCCATTATCTGTCGATGTCAGGAATAACTACATCAATAGCGGCACAAGTAGCAATCAGGTCGGCAATCTTCTGACCACGAAGCATCGGGTCAAAGGCACCAACCAACGAGAGACCCATCGGACGCATCTTCATACGGTATGGGCTCTTGTCGCCACGAGAGTCGAGATAAACACCAAACTCACCAGCCACGCCCTCGACAGAGTAGTACCACTGTCCCTCTGGGCACTTGATGATAGGCTTCTGCTTCACGTAGAAGTCACCCTCAGGAATATTGTCGATAAGCTGTTCGATGATGTTCAGGCTCTGGTACATCTCATTGATGTGTACCAGATAACGGTCCATAGAATCGCAACCACTCAGTGTGCACTGCTCCCACTCCACCTTGTCGTACATGTCGTAGGGATGGTTCTTACGAACGTCGTTCTTCCAACCTGAAGCACGTCCAGCAGGGCCGGTAACAGCGTAGTTGATACAATCTTCAAGACTCATCGGACCACAGTTCTCCAGACGGTTGTGAGTAATCACGTTATCGCCGAAGATATCCATATACTCCTGAATCGTAGGACGCAGATACTTCACCAGATCCTTACAGTTTTTAACGAAATTCGGATCGATGTCGTCCTGCAGACCACCGATACGGTAGTAGTTCTGAATCAGTCGACCACCCGTAGTCTCCTCCATGCAGTTCAGCACATGTTCACGGTCACGCATACCGTAAAGCATACCTGTCAGAGCACCGAGGTCCTGAGCCACACAAGAGGTGTAAAGCAGGTGAGAATCGAGACGTTGGAGCTCGTCCATAATGGTACGAATGTACTTGATACGGTCTGTCAATTCCACCTCCAAAGCCTCTTCAATCACACCGACCAGAGCATGGCGATGTTGCATGGCTCCCAGATAGTTAAGACGATCGGTTAAAGCAAGCGTTTGAGGATAAGTCATACTTTCCCACATCTTCTCTATAGCACGATGGATATAGCCCAAATGCGGATAAATGCGCTTCACAGTCTCGCCGTCAAGAACGGTTTGTAAGCGGAGCACGCCGTGGGTAGCAGGGTGCTGAGGACCGATGTTAATCACATAGTCGTCAGAACCAAAAAGCCTGTTCTGCTTCGACTGCAAATTGCCATCCTTATCGATATAGAACTCCAAACCGTAGTCGGGCTCTACATCGTCCTCAAGGGTGTACTTGTCGTTAAACTGCCAGTCCTTGCGGAAAGGATAGCCCTTGAAGTCGCTACGTAAAAAGAGACGACGCATATCAGGATGTCCCAAGAACACGATGCCGTAGAAATCATAAACTTCGCGCTCCAGCAGATCTGCTACGCGCCAGATGTTAGAAACGGTAGGCAGATAGGCAACCATCTGACCTTCCATTGCGCTGGTACCGTTCGATGACATACCGTCGCCACAAATCTGGCTTTTGGCAATCATCTTCACGCTGCAACGTTCGTGGGTATTGGTATTCTCAAGAATGTAAACACAGCCAAGACCTTCCTCTTTACCGAAGTCCTCGCCTACGATGGTGACAAGATAGTCAAAGCCCTTCTTGTCCTTCAAGTTCTGCATCTCCTGTGCAAACTTGTCGAAATCAAATGATAAAAACTCTAACTTCATGCCTTCTCCTCCTCTACTTTAGCTGTTGGCTCTTGGCTGTTAGCCTTTAGCTCTTCTGTAAATTCTTTAGGTACTTCCGTTACCACGATTGGCTCACGACGATGGTCATTGTGCTTTGAGCGGAATGTCAGTTCCTCGTTAGATACGCCCAGTTCGCGCTCTTCCTTGGTCTGCTTATGGTTAGCACCACCAAAGAATTTCTCGATCTTCACCTTACGCTGCAGCTGCATCATGCCATACATGATAGCCTCCGGACGTGGTGGGCAACCTGGGATAAACACATCTACAGGCACG
>JAFVHO010000129.1 GCA_017474485.1 Prevotella sp. | reverse complement strand
TGGGAATATGCCCCAAGGTGCTTTGAAGGCGCGGAAATCACCGCCATCACGTCCAAATCGTGAAGAGCCTTCTACTGTCAGGTTAGCCTGCAGGAAGTAGCGACCTTTGTAGTTGTACTCAGCCTGAGCATACCAAGCCAGTGAGTTCCAATTGTCATTGGTACCAAAGTCATCCTTTGGTGACAGTTCCTTCTTCATGAAAGGCTGCTTATCGTTACCAGTATTATAACCTACCAATGAAGTCATTGAATAGCTTTCCCAGTTGATGCGGGCGCCTCCGAACAGATGTACGAAGTGGGCTCCGTAACGATTACTCCAATCAATACGTGTATCACTCATCACCGAGTTCTGCTTCGAAGCTAATGAGCGAACCTCATTCTGCTCGTAATCACCAAGACTGCTTACATAATAACTTGGTGTTCCGTTAATGGGAATGTAGAATTGCTCTTTGGTGTTCACCAGATTGTAGCTGAAATGCTCCGAGAGGGTGAGGTTACGTGTGAGGCGGAACTTAGGCGTTACTGTCAAGTTCAGCATAGAGTTCTCCAGACGGTTCTTGTTCTCGGCTTCACTATACTCGTTGATGGCTACTGGGTTACCTAATTTCCAGTTGTAGTTTCTGTAGTTAGCCAAGGCCTCCGTCAGGTACGACTCTTCCTCAATATCATAGTGGCTTGTTGACAGTTGTCCAAGACCATAGCTATACGGGCTGAGGAAAGGTGTTTTAACGTATGCGAGGAATCCAGGAGCGGTTGGTGTTCCTTCGTCATAGCTGGCAGGGGCACCATCGTTACGGATATCGCGGGTAATGTTACCAAACGAGGCATCGAAACGGACCGTAAAGCGTTCGCTCAATGATATGTCTGTATTGAAACGGATGTTCAGACGATCCATGTCGTTGAACTTCAACGTACTCTTTTGGTTGACATAGCCGACAGAAAGGTTATAGTTTGCTACAGCATCACCACCTTCTACATTGATACCATAGTTCTGAGTCATGGCATTCCGGTAAATATAGTCCTTCCAGTCAGTATTCTGGTGGTACTGGGTGTAATAATAGTAGTCAGGATCCTCTTTCAGGAACTTGAACGTACGGTTGCGGGTGTTGGTGGTCTTCAGCATTTCAGAAGCATAGCTGCGATACTCCTCGGCATCCATCACTGAGAGGAACTTCGGCTTGAGGGTAACACCAGCAGAGATGTTGGCTGTAATGCGGGTGGCCATCGACTTGTTACGCTTAGTCTGTACGATGATGACACCATTGGCACCTTTGGCACCATACAGAGCCGTACCATTACGCATGACGGTCACTTTCTCGATGTCCGACGGATTGATGGTCGACAGGATGTCGTTGAAGAAACCTTCATGAAGCATGGTACGACCATACTGCTGGTCGATGATGACATCGTCTACCACAACCAAGGGCTGAGCATTGACGTTAAGAGAGTTCAGACCTTGTACGAACATCACATTTCCTACACCAGGTGTACCGTTGCGGGAGATGGTGTACACCTGACCGCCCAGGTTCTTTTGAACTTCGTCTTTAATATTGACCTCATTGGTATATGCGAAGTTTTTGGTGGTATAGTCACTGAGAACGTTAATCTGCTTGTCATATTCTGCAGAGAACGTGGTGGGGTATAGTTTGATATCCCGCTGTTGTTCGCCGGCTTGCAAACCCATACGTACTGGGTTAAAGTCTGGCATGTTAATGTAGACAGATGTGGTAAACTCCGGCACCTTTAATTTGTAGGTTCCGTCCTCCTCAGTGAGCGTACTGTAACCTTCAATGTTGTCGGCACTGATAATGGTACCAGCAATAGGATTGCCAGTCGTAGCATTAACAATGCGGCCACGTATCACTCTGGTTGGATACTGCTTTTGCTTGGGCATTAGCTTGCGGGCCAAGGTCTCTAACCGGTCCTGACCCTCCGATTCCTCGTCTTGAGCAACTGCGCTAAAGGGGAAAGCCATCAGCAGTGTAAGTCCTAATATAATATATTTTTTCATATCCTTACAGTTATAAATTCATATTCAAACATTATTGTTTCAACCAGAAATAGCTGTCACCGTCGCCATGGGGCGCGACTTCAAATCCTTCTTCAGTGACTTGTGAAATGCCATGTGGTACCAACATAATACAGTCAATGCGCATGGTACGATCAAATGCCTTTTGGCTCTGTTCACGGGCAGAAACATTGGTTTTAACCTCTAGTGTCACCTGAGGCTCACTCTCTCTTAGACCAAAAGTGGCTGTCGGGAACTTAAAGTCCTCTGCCAAGAGGAGATAATCTACGATGTCGGGATTATTGGAAATTTTCGACTTGAGAACCGTTTTCTCTGTTTCGCCTTGCTGGTTATGATAATTGATAGCACAGTCCAACTTGGTTGGTATACGCTGAGCCTGTGTTGCATTACTATCATTGGCCAGTGCAGGTGCAGTGACCAGATAGATGTCATAGCCGATATTGGAAAGAACGTTTTCAATGTTGAATAATACACTGTGATTCTGTGTCGTAATATTCTGTTTGAACTCTACGAAGGCATTGCTCCAAACCTTATTGTGGAACCGGTTGTCGTTCATAACCTCACAAACCTCAGCGGTGATGGTCGGCTCCAAATCACCTTTGCTGTTTTCCTTCTTACTGACTTCTTTGATGGCAGTATAATTTTCTGCTTCAACGATAATCCACTGGTTGAAGGTGTTCAGTTTGTTAATCTTCCAGTTGTCAGACTTCATGACCATACCATTGGAACATTCCACATTCTCTGTGCCAGAGAAGATGCCAGTTGCAGAGTAAGGCTTCTGAGTGTTTTCAGCAGACTTACCGCCAAACTGGTAGTAATGAAGATTCTTGTTACCCCAGTAGCTTTCGCGGTAGATATATGTTTCTGCTGCACTGGTTGACAAAGCAGAGTCCGTCAGATGGGCGTCAGAGTTCATGGTACGACTGAATATCGAACCTTCGACAATGGCGATACGAGGCATGGTATAAACCATTGAGTCGCGGAATCTGGTGTTGTCATCATAGTTGAAATAAGGTTCGTATTCCTCAAGCAGTTTCTTCCACTCCTTATTGGTGGGAGCTACCATCCAGTAAGTACTGTCCTCTTCATTAGTATAAGCCCACAGGTAATCCCACAGGTCGTTCTGTTGTACAAATACAGAGTCAAGATATACGGTTTTACCGTTCTCTATGCCACCTGCAACGCTTCGTCCAGGTATAAACTCCTTGCGATAGAAACGGGAATTGTAGAAGAAGCTGGCAAGACTGTCAAGGTCAGCATCCTTACGCAGGTATTCGAATACGGTGGGGAAATACTTGGCTTTTCCTTGAATCGTGAAAAGGATACCATTCGCATAATGCTCGTTGGTCGTCAGAATGGTGTTGTTACCGAATGCTTTGGCTGTCAGTGTTGTCTTCTTACCATTCATTAAAACCAATGAGTCATTGCTTGTTGGAGCAATGGAGTGATTATACATAGCGATATGGTTCTGTATAAACTCCTTGATAACAGTGTTGTCGTCTTCTACAACCTTACCTTTCTCTGCATTGTAGGCAGCAATGAGTTCTTGGGCCTCCTGAGCAGAGAACTGCTCGTTGGTGGGCGCAAAGACTGTGAACACCTGACTGCTACCTAATGCTTTATCGTAACCACAAGCCTTGACAACGCTGGCAAAGTTGCTCAGATTACTATTCTCGTTGATGGCCTGCCAAAGTGATGCGTCATTCATCCCTTCACCTTTGCTGTCATAGTGGTCATCCCATTTGTCAGCACAGGCCACGAAGGTAAGGGCTACGAGTGCGAGCCCTAACACCTTTTTATATATATTAAAAGTACTCATAATTCTTAACTCTTAACTTTTAATTCTTAATTCCTTAGAGGTCATCCTCCATTTCGCCGTCACCATCAACGCCATAGACGCTCTTCGGTACCAGTTCGAGGAAGTCGAGCGCGAACTCGTTGTCACGACCTCCCTTACCGTCGGAAGCCACCCTGATTCTTATATAGTGGTCCTTGTTACAATCCAGGTATGACTGACTGATGATTTTGCGCTGACCGATTGCCTGTGCGACATTATAACCCTTGCTGCCACTACCTGCGCTGTTATAATAGAAGGAACGTGGATGTGGATAGACACCGAGGTTCTTCAACGCTTTGTAATACTCGGCTTTCTCCTCTTCACTCATGTTGTCGTATGTGTCAATGTCGTCAATGAAGTCATCGCCGATATAGTAGTCCGTGTTCAAGTCCTTGGTCATGTCAAGGGGAATACCTTGAGGTATACCGTCAACATAGAACTGGGCGACGCCACGCGTAGTCTGTGAAGTGTAGCCTAAGCGCACCTGCCATTCACCGCTGAACGGTATGTACGGAAGGCGGAAGGTAAAGTCAAAGTTTCCATAGAGGTTAAACTCATCCCACATGTAGATGTTATACATCGAGACGGGTCTTCTCCATATAAATTTGCAGTTGGTGAACGATACGCCGTCAAGATAACCCTCAGGGAAACACCAGTTACGACCATATTTTTCTTCAACAGCATCAGCTTGAGTAGGGTCTCCTAAGATGCGCAGACCGTTTGTAATGAACTCGGGGAAGACAGTGTTGAAGTCCATACGGATACGCTGATTCTGAATCTTATCCTGGACATCCTTGGTGAAGGCTACGATGTCATCAACATAGAAGTAATGGCCGTTGATGCCGTCGTGCTTATATTCATCATCAATTGGTTCAATGCGCTGTCCCAGGAAATTAAACTTAGCATCGTTACGCCGGTTGATATAGCGATCGCCCCTCTTGCTACCACCACGATATGCTGACACAGTGACCTTGTCCACCTTGAGCATCCTGTGGGGCAGGAGGGTATGATGCCAGTCACAGGGGTTTACAAGGTTTTCAAGAATACCAATTGCACCATCAAAACCTGTCAATCCCTGAACATTGGCAACCTCTTGTGGAGTAAGGTCATCGGCACCGGCAGCAATCTTGTTCAGAATGTGATACTGAATGAAGCGGTGCAGGGGGTTCACACTGTCTGTGAGATTCTCGAAACTATGGCCGGGTGCATTTACATCCTGAGGATAGACCTCATCATAGATGGAGCAGGCCAAATCATAGAGGGCACGCAGATCGCCCTTCTTGATGCCGTATTTGCTTTCCAGTACCTCATCAGGCTCGATAAAGAAGGTATAGCCGTATTTCTTAGTGTCAGGTGCCTCATACTTCTTCTTCTTTTGTTCGTAACCGCCAGACTGTGTGTAATACGGCTCATAATCTTTGGAATTATAGTTCTCGTCCTCAACCAACATCACATCATTAATGACACCCGTAGCCATCAGCGCACTGTAGAATGTGCTGATCTTGGGATTATCGCGCATTAGGTCGGTGATGTAGCTATTCGATTTCTCAATCACTCTGTCGATAGGTTGCATGATACCATTCTCTACCGAGTCGTTCTTTAGTTCGTATATGATTTTGGCCAGTCCTTCAAGAACAATGACGGCATTGCTGTCGTTGTCGAAACCTGGTTCTGTAGCCAAATAGCGGTTCAGCATGTTCACCGTTGGCATTTTATGTCCGACCATATCATAGGTAGTGTACATATAGGAAACCAGATGGGTACGAGCAATGGTGTCACAGTCGGCATTGCTAAGGTCGGAGACACTACTAAGACCACGGTCTTTTAGAAATTGGTCAACGGCTTCATTATTGGGAGCAAAGCATGTGTAGTGACCATAGGCAGAGAGTTGGTCCATTAGACCTGCTCTTTCCACAATCTCTGCGAATTCACTGTATTCCGGGCGATTCTTCAAGTATTCACTCATCATCTCACCCGTGAATGTGTAGAAATATTCGCTGTCTGGCTCGTCCGAGCAACTGGTCAGTATCAGTGGGCTGAGGGGAGCCAACATGGCAAACATCAGACCTCCCACAATTGTCTTGAATATATTCTTACGTTTCATAGCGTTCATTATTATTTAGTCGTCTTCTTGTAACTCTCGTCTTCACCACTGCTAAAGGCAGGATTCTGTACAAGGTTCTTGTTAACCTTAATTTCATCCAGATTATAGGGCCAATAGATAGCGTCCATCTTTGACAGGTGGTTGCTAATCAGACCACTGCCTGTTGTGGCCTTCTGTAAAGCGGCATTTTTCAAAATAGTTGTGTTGCCGTTACGTTGTGAGACGCGGACCAGGTCAAACCATCGCTTGCCTTCGAACATCAGTTCACGCTGGCGTTCCTGAAGAATCAGATCTTCCATGTCGCCCTTGTTGCTAAATTCGCTTCTAACAAGTGTGTCCTGAAGCAGGGTCTGGCAGATGGAGCGCTTGTTAACAGCGTTAACCAACGTAAAGGCTCTGTCAAGTAACGACCTATTATAGTCTGAGGCCTCAGTGTTATCACCTTCCTGTATCATCTGTGTGAGGGCTTCGGCCTTCATCAGCATGATGTCCGAGAGGCGGTAGATAATCCAGTTGGAACCATTCTGGTTTTCAGTATATTTCGAATCATACGATGCTTCTGGAGTCGTGCCGCCAGAAGCACTGATATCAATCGTCCTTGTTGTGTATTTGTGGATAGCCTTGTTGCTGTTACTGCTGCTACTACCACTGTAAGTCTGATTAATATAGATACGAGCATCCAACATCTTATTCTTATAATTGTATACTCTGCGTTCTTTTGTAGCAATCTCAATCTGAGAATAGATGAAATCCGATGGAGCTACCAAACCGGTAGAAGAACGTTGGTTACCGTAGAAGGAGTTGACGGCACCGTTAGCAATCATACCAGTTCCGTTCGGATCGTCACTGAAGACCAACTGGAATATAATTTCCTGATTGGCTTCGTCTGTATTCCTGTTATCCCTACCGAATAGTGTGTTGTAGGCATCTCCGTACCAGTTGGTCTGTTTCGAATTGCTGACCAATGGGAAGCCGTTGAAACGGTCGATATCGTTATCGTTGGAGGTGGTAGTTGTATGCTTCTGGCGGTTCTCCTCGTAAATAGCTTTTTTCGAATCAATGACCAAATCAGCATATTGGACACATTTCTGATAGTCCTGTTTCCACAGGTAGAGCTCGCAGAGTAGGGCATGAATGAAATCCTGTGTGACACGTCCTGTCTGGTAAAGTTCTTTGGTTTCAGGGTAACGCTTTACGGCCTGGTTTTTCACACTTTCCAAATCGAGAATCAGCGAGTCAAGCACCGCATTAAACTTCGTGGCGGGCAAGTCCATCTTCTGATCGTCATCGATGTATGCCTCTCTTGAGAAAGGTACGTCGCGGAAGGCACGAATCAGATAGAAGTAGCAAAGGCTGCGTATAGCCACCATCTCAGCGATATTGGCCTGCAATTCACTCTGCGTATAGGCGGGATCTGCTGCAGCAACATCAGGTGCGAACTTGATAACTGTGTTACAGCGGTTAATGACTGAATAGAAATCTTTCCAGTCTGTATAACTGTTCTTAGCATCGATATTCTCTTTCAGGAGCTTCTCAAGATTGCCATCAGACTGGACATTGCTGCCCGGACCGATGTTATCACTGCGGAATTCTCCCCAAACCATCATGCGCTTGATGACGGCTTCCTCTTGTAAACCAGAATAGCATCCGGCAATGACGGCGGTGACGTCGGCTTTCTCATTCCAGAACTTATCAAAGATAATCTCGTTCTGGGGCTCTATCACTAAGAAGTCGGAGCAAGAAGAGAATCCGGCTATTACGCAAATTGCGTATACAATATTATAATATAGTCTTTTCATAATCATAATCTCTTTAGAACTCAACAGTGATACCTAATGTGTACGAGCGTGAACGTGGAGTCTGCGCATTGTCAATAGCAGGAGCATAGCCGCCACTCGAAATATCGGGGTCTACACCAGAATATTTGGTAATGATGAATGGGTTGTTGGCACTGGCGTACAAGCTGACGCGGTTGACACCTGCCCATTTCAGATACTTCTTACGAATGGTATAGTTCAGCTGAATATAGTTCATTCGCAGATAAGAACCGTCTTCCACAAAGCGGTCGCTTATCAAGGTGTTGTAGTTCGAGTTGTCGCCGTACATGGCGCGTGGAATAGAGGTAACGTCACCTTCCTTACGCCAGCGGTAGTTCACGGCCTGACTCTGGTTGTCGTTACCAATCATGGCTTCGGCATGCAGACGGGCCTTGTTCAGAATCTTGTTACCAACGCGGTAGTTAAACTGGGTGTTCAGACGCCAGTCACCGTAGTTGAAGGAGAATCCGAAACCACCAGTGAGCTTTGGCAGTGAAGAACCCAAGTACACAATATCAAGCGCATTGATCTGACCGTCGTGGTTGATATCCTCATAGATAGCATCACCACCGTTGAAGCGGTAGTTACGACCAGTCGCATCGTTGGTGTAGTTGAACATCATACGCAGGGGTTCGCCCTTCGCGTCTAAGATGACATCGCCATTGGCATTCAAGGCCACAGGGGCTGTCTTACCCTCTGCCAAGAACTGTTTCTGTTCATCTGGCGTCATGTTCTTGAAAGTCGAGTAGTTATACTGGTAGACACCCTTGTAACGGAAACCGTAGATGGCACCCAATGGGTTGTGCAACTGTACGCGCTGCAGGCTCTCGTCGTTCTTGAAACCATATACGGAGTTCAGGTTGTCCAACAGGTTCTCGTCAAGTTCAAGCAATTCGTTGCGGTTGTTACCGAAGTTGGCATTCATGTCCATCCAGAACTTCTTGCCAATGGTAATCATACGGTTGGTGTTGACGTGGAACTCCCAACCAGTATTACGCATCTTACCGTTGTTGCTATAGGGAATCGTGGCGAAACCAGAGTTAGAGGGAATACGGAAGTTTGACATCAACATGTCTGTTGTGGTCTGTACATAACCCTCGATGGTAAGGTTGATGCGGTCGTTAAAGAGACCGATATCGATACCGCCGTTCCAGCTCTCCACAATCTGCCATTTCATGTTAGTGAGTCGGATGTTATTGGGTTTCATAGCCTGCATATCAATATAGCGGTTTGTAGATCCGTACTTGGAGGTGTAAAGATAGTCCTGACCTGGCTGGTTACCCACACGACCCCAGCTGGGACGGATAGCAAACATGGACAGCCACTTGCGGGTTGGTTTCATCCAAGGCTCGTCGCTGATAATCCATTTCAACGACACAGAGGGGAAGTAACCCCAACGGTGGCCAGGACCGAACTTGGTAGTACCGTCGGCACGTAGTGAGGCATCGATGATGTAGCGTTCCTTATATGCATAGTGTGCATTGGCAGTGAAGTACATGGAACGCCACTCGTTGTAGCTGGATTGCATATTGGTAATCTGGCCACCGCCCTGTGTGCTGGTGATGCCTGTGGCAACACCCTGCTTTTCTTCCAACTGTCCGGTAGATGAACCGCTGGTAAGCTCGAAACGGCCCAGAATCATGAGCGAATGGTCTTTGTTCTTGAAGGCAGGTCTGAGAATCAGCTGCTGCTTGGTGTTGAATGATACGCTCTTCGAAGAACTGTCGTGAGTTGTGTTGACACCACTGTTCCAAGAGACACTCTTCAACTCCTGAGGATAGTACTTGTTCTCATATCTGTTGTTGATATTCATCAGGACTGAACCACGGTAGTCAAGCTTCCAGTGGTCTTCGTCCATGCCTAACAGCTGGTACTGGATGATGAGTTCAGGCTGCATGTCGTAGGTGGTCTGCTGGTTTTTAGCCAAGTGAGCAGAGGCTACGGGGTTTACCAAATCCTTCTGGTTGCGGTCGAATACAGAACTGGCACTCTGCAGCATCGTGTAATAGGCTGGTGTGTCTTCTCCAGTTACAGGATCTTGCTCATAGATGCTCATGTTTGGCATCTTGCGCATGGCAATCGACAGCAGGTCGTCAGAGTTGCGGTCGTTCTTGGTGTAAGTCATCGAGAAGTTCGTGCTGACACGAATACGCTCACTGACATTATAGTCAAGGTTCACACGGGTAGAGAAACGCTGCAGTTTCTGCTCAATCATGGTACCTGTTTCATGGTCGTAACCTGCACCGATACGGAAGAGGGCTTTCTCACCACCACCAGTGATAGTCACATAGTGGTTTTGGCGAAGACCCCACTGGGTAACAGCATCACGCCAGTCAGTGTTGTTGTTATACTGCTCGTATTCCGAGAATGAGGGGTCGTAGTTCAACTCAGGAATGTTTGAAGCACTACTGCTCTGCTCAGGATTGAAATAAGACTCCTTCAGCAGCATCGTGTAGTCGTCACCGCTCAACAGGTCATAGCCCTTAGGCTGGTAGGTACCTGTCAATTTCAGTGAGTACTGCAGACGGGGTTTACCACGGACACCACGCTTAGTGGTAAGCTCAATGACACCGTTACCACCTTGTGAACCGTAGATGGCTGTAGCGGCGGCATCTTTCAGCACGCGGATGTCGGCAATGTCTTCAGGGTTGATGTTAAGCAGTTCGGCGAATTGCTCGTTGTTAGCACCAGCCATATCGAAATTGCTGAGGTTTACCTCGCGTACGTTACCGTCGACAACGATAAGTGGGTTAGAGTCTGTCAGAGTTGAAAGTGACGAGGCACCACGCAGGCGCATCGTAGAACCAGAACCCAGGTCACCAGAGTTACCAATGATGTCAAGGCCGGCAATACGACCCTGAATGGCTTCGTCAATCGTCGTGAAGGCCATACCTTCCACATCCTTCATGGAGAAGGTCTGGGTAGCATTGGCCACTTCTCGCTGTGGGATGGGCAGACCGTTACTCAAGACACGGCGCTTACCCTTGACAGTCACATCCTGCAGCTGGGTAGCTGAGGACAGGACAATTTTATAGTTTGTACGGTTGATAGGATGGGTAACGGTCTTCGAACCGACATAGCTGAAGCGAATTCTGTCCTTCTGGTTCTTTACTCTCATGGTAAAGTTACCATTCAGGTCAGTGACGGTTGACTCAATGATACGTCCGTTACCGTCAATCTCGCAAACAGTAGCACCCATCACCGGGCCCATTTCATCGCTTACATTTCCATGGACCGAGGATATTGTTTGTGCACTGACGGCTGTTGCGGTCATCAGCGCAAATATCATGATGAATAATCTGAGAATTCGCATACCTTACTGATTTTTGAGTTTATTAAGTTTGTCTTTCCAAGGAGTCATCTCTTCAGGCAGAAGCACGCCGTCTATCTGATGGATGACTGCATCCGATGCCATGTAGCATACACCTGTGCTCTTAAACCAGTATTCACGGCAGATGCGGTTGTAGAGTCCATCAGTCTTAACGACATTGCGTTTGTTGCCAAGAACGTCCTTAACCCACATCTGGTCTCCCTCGTTGTTAACAATCAGGGGGTAGAAGCGGCCGGTCTCGAGATTACGTCTCATGGTTTCGAAAGAATTCTCGTACTTGTCATTCTCAGGATCCATGCCGATCAGAATAGCATGGTCTTGTACGTGGTAGCGGACAAAGCTGACAATGATGTCCTTGATCATAGCTTGAGCTTGTGCTGCAAGCTCCTCAGAACCCCAGACTTCTTCGGTCTGAGCCTCATAGTCGTCCCATGTGGGCAGCAGACCATCGTCAATCAGTTTCTGGATGGCGCTGTTCGTGGGCACGTAAATAGTATAGTTGTAGTTGTCGAGCAGCTTCAGGTTCTTGCTTCCCTTCTTCTGCATACCGGCAGTGTAATTGTTCTTAGTGACGGTGGTTGCCAACAAATCGGCAGCATCATAATCCAACAAATCTAAGAACTTCGAGAATTCTTCGTTCTTGTCCAGTGTCAGAAAGACGGACTGATCCGTCGTCAAAGGCATTTGGTCGTTGATGATATAGGATTTACCGTTATTCTTCTGGTAGATGTCTGCTGTATTGACAGGCAGAGGCTTGTTGTTGTGGTCGATTTGCCAGCCACCGGCAAAGGCTATACGACTGTCGGCAGTCTTGAATATACGAATAGGTGTACCTCCCTTTGACTTATAGTACTCATGGCCATCTTCAATGTCGCCGACGATAATCAGCTGGTCCATCAGACGCTTCAGACAGTCACTGATGACGTCACGGTCAGTAACTTCTCTTCTTGAAACACTTTCATCGATGGTAATTTGTCCATTCTCGTCAATTGTACATTCGTAACGGTAAGCTCTTACTTTCTGAGCCTCAGTCGATCTTGTCGGATCATACCAGAATGCCAGTACGTTCGGTGCTTCCATACCGTTCTTCTCACTGCCGTAGGTATAGGGGTCAAGGTACCATAACATAGCGTCGTTCGACGGCAGGATCAGACTATATTTTGAGTCCATAGAAAGCAGGTATGGCAGGAAGTTCAGCTGGTCGATGGCCCAGTAAATGACGTTCATGACGGTGGGGTGAGCCAAAGCGGGATAAGCCACAGACTGGAATTCCGCAGGGGTAAACACCTTGTTGGTCATATAAACCACACCGTTACAGCCCATAAAGCAGGATTGAACATCATCAACCTTGATGCCTATCGGTTCCTTGGCATCGTTGAGTACCAAGTTGAATTTCGAAGGAATAGCCTCTGTGAATACAGGCAGCATGTTGACCTTGATGAGCTTGGCAAGCGTAGCGTCTGGAAGACTGTCAATCTCGCCGTACTCCGTCTTCAGATCCTTTCCTTCGTTGTCCCACCAGTAATTCAAAGCCTCATTGGTTGGTACAATCATGGCACCGGCATCATAGTTCATATTGGCATCTCCTGATGTGCTGACATATTGGTTCCATCCTGGATCGAAAGGCAATTTGGCAGAGATAGCCTTGCCGTCAGGTGTGGATAGGTTTTCACCGTCGCCAGAAAAATCGCTATAGTAACGTAGGACATAGACTGAGTCCTGATTGTTATAGAGTCGGTTGTACTCTCTGGTGCCTTCAGCATCGTAATAAGGTGCACAGAAACGATCCATCAACTTTGCCCAATGAGACATTTCTGCGTGCTGATGGATAATTTCCGCCATATTGGGTGATGACTCAATCACACCATCTACCTTCTGAATATAACCATTCTTACAGGTAATGTCACGTTCTACGACCTTCTTGCCGTTCACCCATGCCTCGTTGATATCGTTGGCCTGATGGTTAGTCAACACGTCCAAGTCGGCACTTGTCATTTTGTTGTACTTCATGAAGGCGGGCAGGAAGTGAATCATCGGAGCGGATGTGGCATCTTTCAGGATGGGAATGCTTCTGCCGTTGTCCTTGAACTTGGCCCATACCTCAGTGTTTGGCATTTGGTCGGGTCTCATGATCTGTACCGAGTCGTAGACGCTGGCAGCCGTCATACGGCGCATCGTGCGACCTTCCTCAGGATGGTTGTCCTCTCCCTGAGGTCTTCCGTTCGACAACAGCTCGATCAGATAGGCATTGTTGACCATTGAGTTGTTCAACAAGAGCTTCTTCTGAGCCAAGGATAGCTTGTCGTAACTGTTCACGCCCCACGAATTATTGCCAAACCACTTTTGGAAGGCTTCGTCGTTGGCTGCAAACAAAGTTTTCGAACCTGTGTGGCTGAGCACCTCGTGCTGTCCCAGGTCATCAATCAGCTTCAGCATTGTCTTGTAATTGCCATCCTCGTCCAGACGCTCATAGATAGAATTACCCAGCCATGAGGGCTGTCCTGTAAGAACGTCATCGTCCTTACAGCCCTGTAAAGCTGAGGTACCTATCAGCAGTCCGCAGGCGGCAATCATCCAATAATGCCGTTGTTTTGCGTTGTGTTTCTGTACCATAATACTTTTTAAATATTTGTTGTTTTAAAGTTATTCATGCAAGGTTTCTATACCTTATTTATTATATAATTATGTGTAGGTCGTTGATTAGAATCAAGAGGCCGTTGTAATAAGTTGCTTGCAAAATTAGCTAATTTTTTTTAATAATAATCTCAAAAAAGCGATTTTTTTTGCCTCTGGTTACATGAGAAATGAAATTTGTTACATCAGAAAACGTCCATTTCATCAAAATATACTAATTTTGCACTTGAAATCGGAATGGCGAATTTTATGTCGTCTGAAGATTGAAAAGAGAACATTTTTTTATTTAACTTAATCTTTATTATTAACTTAATCAAAACTTTTATGAAGAAACTATTTACTTTATTAGGAGTTGTTCTGATGGCAAGTACTGCTTTCGGACAGACTAATTGGACTAGTGTCATCGTAAATGGCGATTTTGAAGGTACTGTTCCTTCTTATGAGGCTTGGGCTACTGCGCCTGATTACAACCAAGATTACGATTTTTCTAGTCTTACACCAGAGACATGGAACTCATTCTGGGTACATGAGTGGCCAGGCGACCAGACAAAACAGCTCAGAGGTACAACAACTATTGTTGAAGATCCTGCTGACCCAACGAACCATTGTGCAAAGGTGGTTATCCGTTCAAGAGCAGAAGGTGAAGCTGCAGGTAACCTGACAAAAGACTACACAGGTAATCCTGGAACTTATGGCTCATGGGACTGCCAGTTCTTTATCTATGCTACACAACCTATTCCTGCAGGCAAGGAAATTCGTCTGCAATTGAAGGTTAAGGCAGAAAGAGAAGGTACGTTTGAGACTCAGAATCATAGCCTGCCTGGTACTTATATTGATGCCAATGCCTATGGTACTCCTAAGTACACCACAGAGTGGCAGACTTTGAAGCTGAGTGAATTTACTGTATCAGAAGATCAGGCCAATGCTGGTTTCCAATCTATTGCTTTCAACCTGTGTACTGACGAGGATGCCAATGTGCTCTATCTCGATGACATCAAACTGCAGATCAGAGATCCTAAGACGGATGATGGTGATGCAGGTGCTTGGATTAACTTCATGAGAAAGGGTATCTATTCGATGGATAACATCAAGGGTGTTGGTATTGTAGATGGTAAAGAACAACCATTTGAGTGCACCAACTATACCTTCCAAGATCTTAATAAACCTGCAGGAGAGCAGCAGCAGCCTGCACCCGTTGTTGAGGTTCCCGGAGAGGCAGGTGTGATGGCAGTTCATATTCCTGTAAGAGGTTACTATATTAAGGAAGTTGAGGACCTTGACGAGGATGGCAACCAGCAGTTCGATGATGAGACTGGCGAGGTGAAGATGAAGAGCGTCTACTATTGGAGCAACGGTGATTCTATCGGTACCTCAGCTCCTGCACGTTGGACTTGTCAGTTCTTCGTCTCCACACTCCATAAGATGGTTCCTGGTGAGAAGTACAGATTCAAGTTCCGTTGTAAGGCTGATAAACCAACCTCACTTGGTACACAGTGCCATTATGGTCCTGGCCAATATCAAAGCTATAATACATTTGGTGATGAGAGCGCTTTCCCAGTTGGAACAGATTGGACAACGTTTGAGTTAGGCGATTTTGAACAGAACACGTCGAAAACCATTCCTTCAAGTGTGGCAAAGCCACAAGGCAATGTCGGTTGTCAGACCATTACTTTCGATTGCGTTCCTTTGGAAGGCGACGACAACAATTTCTATCTGATTGTTGATGAGTTCTCATTCACTGAAAAATATGTTTTAGACGCCGACCGTACGCTTGGTACACCTCAGGATATTGTTCTGCCTGTTAGCGCCGGTGATGATGAAAAGGCTGTTCAAATCGATGCTGCTCCTATGTTGAATACCTTTGAGGTTGAGGACTTCAGCTTCTTGAACAATGGTAAGGATGGTATCAAGCTCTTCAAACTGAAAGCACCTGATGATCCTGAGGATGATCCTATCGAGAGTTTCAGTACTCTGCTGCCTTGGACTGATGGTGGTTTCGTAGGTGCTGACGGTCAAGTTATTGACGGCGAGAATGGTATTAACATTCGCTTCAACGATGAGACAATCGATGGAACAAAGATTGACCTTTGCACATGGAACAATCTTGATTCTAAGAACATATTTGCTGATGGCAATACTGTAAAGACTAAGCTGGCCGTTTCACAGAGTGGTTGGTACTATGTCTACAATATTACATTGATGAGTGACAAGGCTTATGAGGATTATCTGGCCGGTATCAAGGACGTTCAGGTTATCAAGAGCAACAATGGCGCAATCTACGACCTCATGGGCCGCAAGGTTAGCAAACCTGGTAAGGGTCTCTACATCGTCAATGGCAAGAAGTACTTCCAGAAGTAATTCCGGTTATACGACAATTATAAAAGGCACTCCGTTTGGGGTGCCTTTTTGCATGGTAATTATGACTTCTCTACTTTTAAAACCAACAATTACATTTAATAGTAGCGGCCTCAAGTCTTAATACTTGGGACTGCTACTATTAATAGTTGCAGCTGTGATTATTAATAGTAGCGATTGTGGGTATTAATACTAAATTTGAAATTTTTATTTTTTTAATATTTTGCTGCCACACTGCCACACATCTTCTACAAATATAGTAAATAAACGGTGTTTGGTGCTGTGGCAGCAACTGAAAGTGTGGCAGCAAACAGCAAAAACACGTAAAAATCAAGTAAATTTTAGATCAATTTCTTGGATTTTGACTTATTTTTTTGTATCTTTGTGGTCAAAAACCACGAAACTCGGCGGCGCCTCGGCAATTAAAGCACGCTTTATTGCTCTCGGCTTGCACGAGCCTTGTGGTCCAAATTAAAGGATTTATTAAAATGAAATTGACATTAGTACTTAGAGACAAGAAAAATGCACTGAAACTTTCGACAAAGAGTATTGAAAAGTTCATCGAACGTATCACAACCGACACCAAGGACGGAGCCGTGGCGCGTCGTCGCCGTCAGCTTGACTTTGGCGACTACATCGACGGCTATGACCGTCAGTTCCCTTCGCACGTTATCTATCCCTCTGCCTTATTCGAGAAGGATGACAACGACAACCTCCGCATGAAGGCGTTCAATGGGGTGGTGACATTGACGATAGGCGGATTGAACGAACAGGAGATAGATGCCGTGAAACGGGCGGCACAGATTCTGCACTATACCCTTGCCGCCTTTGTCGGCCCTTCTGGCCACGAGGTCATCATCCTCGTCAGGATTGCAAAAGCCAATGGTGTCGGCTCGTCAATAAGTGGCCCTTCTGCTGCAATAAGTGGCCTTCCTGCTGCAATAAGTGGCCTTCCTGCTGCAATAAGTAGCCCTTCTACTGAAATAACTAGCCTTCCTCTGACAGAGGAGGAAGCCGACGTGCTCTGCCAGGAAGGTCATCGTCTGGCAACAGCTTTATATCAGGGTATCATGCCGAAGCCCATCAAGACGGAACCGGTATCAATAAGGAGCAGTTTCCACATGCCACTGGATGAGGCTCCCTATTTCAATCCCAAGACAGTGGCACTGCCTGTTAGTCAGAAACCGACGCTCGCGGATCATGGGGGTTCTGATGATCCAATTTTCATGGAAAATGGTATCGCGCAGAACCCCCATGATCAAGAGACCCAGGAGGTAAGTCGCAAGACCCGCCAGCTGATGGACTTCTTGAATGTGCACTACCAGTTCCGCTACAACAGTATTATGGGCTATACGGAATATAAGGACAACGACTACAAGTATATGGATTGGACAGCTGTGGACGACCGCACGCTGAAGGGCATGACGATGAAGGTACGCCTCAGCGGCATCGACGCCCGCGACAATGATGTGCGCCGCTATGTGCAGTCGAATATGATCCGGCTCTACGACCCCATCAGCGACTACCTCTGGGACAAGTTCGACAAATGGGACGGCAAGGACCATATCCGCAAGCTGGCGCGTACGGTGCCCACGAAGAATCCACACTGGGAGGACTGGTTCTATACGTGGTTTCTGGGAATGGTACACCAGTGGCAGGTTGGTAGCCAGGCCAAGTACGGCAATCAGGCTGTTCCGCTACTGATTTCGACACAGGGATACAACAAGAGCACCTTCTGCGAACAGCTGCTGCCGCCGGAACTCAGCTTCGGCTATACGGGTAACCTGCAGATAGACGACAAGAAGCAGGTGTTACAGCAGATGGCACAGATGCTGTTGATTAATCTCGATGAGTTCAACCAGATATCGCCTAAGACACAGCAGGGATTCCTCAAGAATATCATTACGCTATCCTCTGTAAAGATCAAGCGCCCATACGGCCGTCACGTAGAGAACTTCCCGCGTCGTGCCTCGTTCATTGCTACGACGAATCAGGCCGATGTACTGGCTGACCCCTCTGGTAGTCGTCGATTCCTCAGCGTGGAACTCACCGGTCCCATTGACGTTAGTACCCCGCCGAACTACGAACAGCTCTATGCGCAGGCCATGCAGGCCCTGCATCAGCATGAACTTTACTACTTCGGCCATGAAGAGACGCAGCGGATTATCGAATGGAACAAGAGATTCAGCGTCAAGACGGCTGCCGAACAGTTCTTCTTCGACTATTTCGAATCTGCCACCGATGAGGAGGATGGTGAATGGATGAGTACTACTACTATTCTCAGTTTTCTCAAGGAAAAAGTGGGTGTCAGTCTGTTGAAACCTACCAATGCTGCCACCTTTGGACGCCGACTTTCCAACATGCCTGGCCTGAAAAAACGTGAAACAAGGAACAATACCGAGTACCTTTTGAAGCGAAAAAAGGCCTAATTTGTATTTTGCTGCCACACTTTTCGTTGCTGCCACAGCGTCAGAATTGCCCTGTATAAAGGCATTTCAAGTGATGTGTGGCAGTGTGGCAGCAAAAACTCAAAAATAATTTTTTTGAAAGGTATAGATACTTTCGGGTTGTTCCGAACGTCACTATGACCCGAAGGTGAGTCACTTTACAACTGTTCCGAAGTCACTTTACCCCTGTAAAGTGACTTCGGAACACCTCATAGATGACTTTGGATCAGGTCTAAACTATCATCAGCAAGACCCGAACTTGACGTATTTAGAAAGCTGATGCTTTCAGTTTGAGGCCGGCAGTCTCGTCAATGCCGAACATGATATTCATGTTCTGTACAGCCTGACCAACGGCTCCCTTCAAAAGGTTGTCGATGGCTGAGGTAACCAGCAGTTTGTCGCCATACTTCTCGCAATGTACTAATGCCTTGTTGGTGTTAACGACTTGCTTCAGGTCGATAGCCTTGTCTGAATAGTGGGTAAAGGCTGCATCCTCGTAAAACTCCTTGTAGGTCTGGATGATATCATCGATGGGCGCTTTGGTCTTGATGACTGCCGTACAGAAAATGCCACGGGCAAAGTCGCCACGATAGGGGATGAAATCGATGTCAGCATCCAAATAACCCTGTACTTGCTTCAGACTCTGGCGAATCTCAGCGATGTGCTGATGGGTAAAAGGCTTGTAGATGCTCAGGTTGTTGTTGCGCCATGAGAAATGGGTGGTAGCACCAGGTTTCTGACCTGCACCTGTCGAACCCGTAATGGCATTAACAGCTACGTCCTCCTTTAATATATTAAGGTGGGCAGCTGGCAACAAGGCTACTTGAATGCAGGTGGCAAAGCAACCAGGATTGGCCACATGCTGCGCCTTCATGATTTCTTTCTTATTTATTTCTGGCAAGCCATACACATAGTCATGATTGCCCTTGATACGGAAATCCTGGGCCAGGTCGATGATCTTCACGTTTGCAGGGATGGTGTGCTCCTTGAGGAACGCATCACTCTTGCCGTGACCAAAGCAGAAGAACACGACATCAACCTGATCAAAAGGCATCTCATCTGTAAACTTAAGATCCGTATCGCCAATCAGTCCTTCATGCACATCTGAAACCAGATTGCCTGCATTGCTCTCTGAGTTGGCAAAGACAATCTCTGCTTCAGGATGGTTAAGCAACAAGCGAATGAGTTCACCACCTGTATAGCCTGCCGCACCTAAAACCCCCATCTTTATTCCTCCCCGAGGGGAGGATATGTTTTTACTACTCATTTTTATTGTTCAAGTTATTTTTTATTTTATTTAATACGCCAGAGATGTCTCCTAAGACATCCTCGTTTTTGAAACGTATAACAGAAAAGCCCCAGTCTCTTAACTGTTGAGTCCTGAACTCATCTTTTTCTATTTGTTCGTATTCAGAATGATATCCTCCGTCTACCTCAATGACAAGCTTCTTTTCAATACAAACGAAGTCTACAATATAATCACCGATAATATGTTGCCTGTTGAACTTAACGGATAATTGTTTTGCACGAATATGTTCCCACAGCAGTTTTTCTGCGTCTGTAGGGAATTGTTTATTTGTTTGGGCGAAATCCTTAAGAAGCAAATACCTGTCTGGTGATGCAGTGTTGTATTTTCCGTTATTTCTCCCCATCTTATCAATCTACCCTTCGTTCCTCCCTCCCCTCGGGGAGGGTCGGGGTAGGGGTTGTTATCTCTTTTCGTCTTTGTGGATACCGTAGTAAACGCGGAGTGGTGTGCTTGAAACCTTGATGAAACCTTTGGCTTCATCGGCAGTCCAACCAGTCTGGGTCTCACCATATTCTCCCAACTTGCTCTTTGTCAGGTCATTGACGGAATCAATACCCACAGTTTCGAAGCCATAGGGACGGAGCTTTAGAATAGCGGTACCTGTTACGTTGCGCTGTGAAGAAGTCAACATAGCCTCAATGTCAGGCATCACAGGCTCCAGATACTGGCTCTCGTGCAGGAACATACCGTACCAATTGGCCACCTGGTCCTTCCAGTACTGCTGCCACTTACTTAAGGTAGACTTCTCCAGCAGACGGTGGGCTTCGATAATCAGCTTGGGTGCTGCGGCCTCGAAACCTACGCGGCCCTTAATGCCGATGATGGTATCGCCCACGTTGGCGTCGCGTCCAATAGCGTATGAGGCACCAATCTCCTCAATCTTCTGGATGGCTTTTATCTTGTCATCGAAATGTTCGCCATTCACACCGACAATCTCGCCCTTCTCGAACTGAATCTTCAGCAACGCCTCCTGCTCCTTGGCTGTCACGTGCTTCAGATAGGCCTCTTCTGGTAGTCCTTGTGTTGGGTCGAGTAGCTCGCCACCACAGATACTGGTACCCCAGATACCTACGTTATAAGAATATTTCAATTTAGTGAAGTCAGCGAAATAGCCGTTGGCATTCAGATAGTCAACTTCCTCCTTACGCATCAGATTCCTGTCACGTGTCAGGGTGATAATCTCAACACCAGGAGCCATCACTAAGAAGGTCATATCGAAGCGGATTTGGTCGTTGCCTGCACCTGTAGAACCGTGTGCAATGGCGTCGGCACCAATCTCCTTGGCGTAACGGGCAATAGCTATAGCCTGGAAGATGCGTTCGCTGGAAACGCTAATGGGGTAGCAGTTGTTACGGAGTACATTGCCAAAAATCATGTACTTCAGCGACTTCTCGTAATACTCCTGCGTCACGTCGAGTGTCACGTATTTTACAGCGCCTAGTTTATAGGCGTTTTCTTCGTTTCTTTTGAGTTGCTCTGCAGAGAATCCGCCCGTATTGGCACAGGCTGCATAAACTTCATAACCTAACTCCTTGGTCAGATACATCACATTGTAGCTGGTGTCCAAGCCACCACTGAATGCTACGACTACTTTCTTCTTGCTCATATATGTATTTTTTATTATTTACCTTTTTACTTTTTTACCTTTTTACCTCTTCATTTTTTACTTTTCATCCAACGCCTTAATACGTTCAATCACCTCCTCAGGGATTTTGGCAGGGAGATGTTCTTCAGGGTCGTATAGCATAGCTGTACAGATGCAGTATTTACGACCTGTGCGATGCAGGACGTCCACATTGACACAACCCTCACAACCGCGCCAAAAGGCTTCGTCGTCTGTCAAATCTGCAAAAGTGACTGGCTGGTAGCCTAATTCGGTGTTCATCTTCATCACGGCAGCGCCACTGGTCAGCGAGAAAATCTTCGCATGTGGCCAGCGGGTGCGAGCCAACGAGAAGGTCATGTCCTTAATCTTCTTCGCTACACCCAGTCCGCGAAAATCTGGATGTACTATCAGACCAGAAGTGGTTACATATTTTTTGTTGCCCCATGTCTCAATATAGCTGAAACCAGCAAAAGTATCGCCACTGAGGGCTATCACGGCTTTAGCCTCTTTCATCTTTGTGGCCAGATACTCATGTGTACGTTTGGCAATACCTGTTCCTCGTACTTTGGCAGCATCTGCAATGGTCTGCAGGATTGTGTCCACATATACTTCGTGTTCAGGACCTGCTACAAATACCTCTATATTCTTATTCTGTTCCATATCTTTATCTGCGGAAGCAAATTCTTCACTTTTTACTACCTCATGTTTGGCACTACTTCGCTGAGTGCTTCAATCACTTCGTCTTTTGTCGTACCCTGTTTGATAACGATAAAGATGGTGTCGTCACCTGCAATAGTTCCTAAAATCTCGTCAATATGACTGTTATCTATATTATATGCAATACTGCTGGCATAACCTGGGCGCGTCTTGATGACACCCATGTTACCAGAGAAATGGATGCTCAAGAAGCCAGGTACCTGCATCATCTCATGTACGGAACGTGGTGTGCTGACACGTTTATACATGGTGTCGTTGGGTAATACATATACATAATTACCCCGCATCGTGGCAGCCTTGGCTACTTTCAGCTGTTTCAGGTCGCGGCTTAGTGTGGCTTGTGTTAGCTGAAACCCCTCTTGTTTAAGGGCTTCCAGCAATTCGTCCTGACTACCAAGCTCCTGACTTGAAATAATCATCCTGAGCGCTTCCAAGCGGTCGTTTTTTACTTTCATCTTGGTATATTTATTCAAATTTGGCTGCAAAATTATACAATTTATACCATTCTACCAAACTTTTCTCTATCTTTTTTACAGCTTTTTTCATTCTTTCGCTTTTCTTGCAGTCATAGACTACTGATGAATGGTACTATTGGTTCGCTTTGGAACGTTTCTTCCTGGAATCTTTATCGCGCGCGTATATATATAATAAGGTATATAGTATTCGAAGGCTTGACCCACATCAAGTCTTGGGATTTATTTCTTAAAAAGTCTAAAATAATTCTCAAAATATTTGGTGGGATGGAAAATAATGCCTACCTTTGCATCCGCTAAACGAGAGACGGCTCTTGTGAGGCACAAAAGAAAAGCGTTCTTTGAATAGATTTACATAAAACAGAGAAGTAGTAGTACAAGAAGCGAGTGCTGGTATTTATATTATATATGTATTGGTGCTTGGGTAATTGAACGAACCGTCAATCCTATTTATTTAGGAATATGATTCTTTTTTAAACTACCGGATGAGCGTTCTGAGACAGAGAAACAACGCAGAAATAAAAATTTTACAACTCTGTTGGCAGCGAGAGAAGAGCGAGCTTGCTTGCTATTCCGAGTCGCGACACAGAGTGTATATTTTTTCTGCTAAGCATAAAAAATATACAATGAAGAGTTTGATCCTGGCTCAGGATGAACGCTAGCGACAGGCTTAACATATGCAAGTCGAGGGGCAGCATTGAGATAGCTTGCTATTTCAGATGGCGACCGGCGCACGGGTGAGTAACGCGTATCCAACCTTCCCCATAGTAGAGGATAGCCCGGCGAAAGTCGGATTAAT
>JAFVHO010000128.1 GCA_017474485.1 Prevotella sp. | reverse complement strand
TGTATTACGATGGACAGGCTCCACCAAGATACGTACGTCTGCCAGTTCGGGCAACTGCTCCTTCACCAGATGCAGGTAATCCTTACACGTACACACATATATGTTTTCTGTAGGCAGCAGGCGAGCAAATCTGTCATAGGTTGTTTGCAGCTGGGTACGACCAGTTCCGAAAAAATCCAAGAACTGCTTGGGGTATTCCTTTCTGCTTGCAGGCCACAACCTTCTACCCATACCGCCGGCAAGGATAATGCAATAATTCTGATTGCTGATTTCCATGTTATATCACGTATAGATTTAAAATCACGGCACGAAAGTACGAAAAAATTTGCTAAAAAGCAAGAAAAAACAAGAAAAATACATTTTTTTATAAAAAATTCATCATTCATTGCTTGTAATTCACAAATTATTCGTAACTTTGCACCCGCTTAAGCCCAGATGGCGGAATCGGTAGACGCGCTGGTCTCAAACACCAGTGGGGCAACCCATCCCGGTTCGAGCCCGGGTCTGGGTACAAGGCTTAAAAAGAAAAGGGCTGTAACTTAATTAGTTACGGCTCTTTTTGTTTGTTTGGAAGGAAAAGATGGCCAGTGGTATGTGCTGGAGGACAACCTGCGCATACCGAGCGGAGCCAGCTATCCGATGATTGCACGTCAGATAACACGTAGTGTCGTCCCTTCCACCTTTGCTTCGCACACCATTGCGGAGAACCGGGGGTATTCCGACCTGCTGCACGGAATGATGGATGAGATGAATGACGGACGGGGAATCTCTGTCATTCTGACCCCAGGACGTTATAATTCTGCCTACTTTGAGCATTCCTATTTGGCTGAGAAGACAGGGACGACACTGGCCTATCCCGGCGACCTGTTCGTGGAGGACAACAAGGTATATTATTCGGGTATTTATCAAGGAACGTACCCGCGTGGGCTGCATCTACCGCCGCGTCAGCGATGAATACATGGATCCGTTGGCATTCGAGGCATCGTCACTACTCGGCATACCCAATGTGATGCAGGCTTACAAGGCTGGCAACATAGCACTTGTCAATGCCATCGGAAACGGAGTGGCTGACGATAAAGGCATCTACTATTTTGTGCCGAAGATGGTAGAATACTATCTGGATGAGAAGCCCATACTCCAGAACGCACCAACCTACCTGCCATATTTCAAGGAAGACTACGACTATGTGCTGTCGAACATACAGCGGCTGGTCATCAAGGATGTCAGCGAGGCAGGAGGCTACGGCGTAGTATTCGGTAAGGATCTGTCGGAAGAGAAACTCGAAGAGCTGAAATCCCTCATCGTCAGTCAGCCACGACGCTGGATAGCTCAGGAGGTCATCGACTTCAAGGACTTGAAAGTGTTGGATGATACCGATTCCCCGTCATCAGCTGACGGATTCGTTGAACGCAAGGCCGACCTGAGGGCATTCGTCGTCAGCGGAAAAGAGACGAAAGTTTGGCGCAGTGGCCTGACCCGCTTCTCGCGTAATCCGGACTCCTTCGTGGTCAACTCATCGCAGGGAGGCGGATTCAAGGATACGTGGGTCATGGAGGAATAACAAAAAAGAGAAATATTATGGTAAAGAATACGATTATATCGGCCAACAAGGCCAACAGCCTGTTTTGGCTGGGGCGCTACGAGGAGCGCGTCTATATCACGCTCCACCTCAAGTGCTATGACAAGATGATAGACGGCGAGATGGAGGACTACTGGCCCTTCTGGCAGAAGTTCGACCCGCAGGGTGTTTATCAGACCAATGATGAGTTCACGCTTGGCATGATGTACGACGGCAGGAACCCAAGTTCCGTGATGTCGGCGCAAACCAAAGCGATGGACAATGCCATCCTTTTGCGCGAGGAAATCATGTCTGAGACACTAAGCTATCTGGAAATGAGTGTCGTGCTATTGAAGAAGTGCAGTGAAAAGCAGGAAACAAATGTCATGATCCTGCAACCCGTCATCGACTGGTCTCTGGCATTCTGGGGAGCTGCAGAGCAGCGGCTGATGAACCATAAGGCCCTATACATCATGATGATCGGACGCAATATAGAGAACCTCGACATGCTGATACGCTTTGAATACAGCTACGAGCGCATCGCACAGGCATACGACTCGGTGAAACACTATTCGCGTCAATTAGCCGGTCTGCTCGACGATCACATAGAGTGTCAGCTGGACAGTCTGATTATCCGCGAGAAATTCAATCTGAGCGATTTAGAATATAAGAACAAATTGCTGGCATTTGTCAATCAGTTGGTGAGGGTATGAAAAGGTATTTATACAACTACCAGACCATCGTGACTTTCAGCGAGCCCGTGTCGGCACATGCCGTCATGCTGAGGTGCCAGCCCGCTGCCAACGCCTTCCAAACCATCGAGCAGGAACATGTCATCGTTTCGCCAGACTACTGGATGAATGCTGGCAAAGACGCTTTCGGCAACCGTATCCTCTTTGGCGGCGCCAGTGAGCCGCATACGGTGTTTGCCTACGTCAGTACGGGTATTGTGGCTACGGAAACTTATTTCCAGAAACAGCGTGGCGAGAACATGTTCCTATATAGCCAGCCTTCACAGCTCACGCAACTCAACGATGCGATGCGAGAGGCTGCCTTGACAGATGCTGGGGCAACTACAGCAGAGAAGGCCCGGCAACTGTGTCACAGGGTCTATGAGATGATGGCCTATGAGCCTGAGAGCACTACGGTTGAAACGCCCGCCGCAGATGTGTTCAGCCGCCAATGCGGCGTATGCCAGGACTATGCCCACCTGATGATTTCCTTCTGCCGTGCCAACGGGTTGCCCGCCCGTTACGTGAACGGGTTCCTCGAAGGCACCGGGCAGACCCATGCCTGGGTAGAGGTTTTCGACGGCTATAGCTGGCAGGGATATGACCCTACCCACGACCGCACACTACTGCAGCAAGGCTATGTCAAGATAGCCCACGGGCGAGACTCTGCCGACTGTCCCGTCAGTCGCGGTATGTTTCGCGGACAGGCAGTACAGCAAACACAAATCAGCGTAACATTACAAGAACTATGATAAAAACTATCGTATCGACAGAACTGCCCGTCGATGAGCAGTTCCGCATCCGCAAGAATGTGATCCATCACGGCAGGGAGGGACTGCGCTTCTGCGTGGTCACGGGTACGCACGGCGACGAGCTGGAGGGACAGATGGTGTGCTACGAGCTATCACGTATCGTCAGCGAGCATCCTGAACAACTCACGGGTACCCTGGAGATCTATCCTGCACTCAATCCACTTGGCATCGACACCATACAGCGGGGCATACCCAACTTCGACCTTGACATGAACCGCATCTTTCCTGGTGACCCTCAAGGAACCATGGCCGAGCAGACCGCCCATGCCATTATCGAAGACATCAAGGGAGCCGACATGGTCATTGATATTCATTCCAGCAATCTCTATTTACCCTAAAATCCGCAGATAATTTTTCAATGGTCTAATTTTGCCGTCCTTTGAGACATGTCTGTCTGTTTTTAGCCATCAAAGCGTGTAATCCGACCGGACATAAGCCAGTTTCCCCTT
>JAFVHO010000127.1 GCA_017474485.1 Prevotella sp. | reverse complement strand
GCTTGCATAAATTGACGGCCCTCACTTTCTTTTATACTTATTTCTAAAGTTTTTAGAAGATCCATTTCTGAGCCACGGGCAAATTTCTTGTATAAAACATCAATATTCTTTGTAATCTCAGTTGATACGATGGTACAACGCTCTAATCTTTTCTTTTCCTCAGCATCATCTTTGTCACGAATAGATTCGTCCTTTAGAACATAGAAACCTTCCTTTTTCCGAGTATCGTTCTCTTTGTGCTTCTTCTCATAGTCAGAATTAGCCTCGTTGTATTCTGGTAAAAGAGTACGGATATTTTTCAGAATAAGGAAAATCGATAAATTTCTATCTATGGCTGGAATGAGTTTCATAACCTCCGTCATGTCATGAGCAGAAGTCATACTATTTATTACACCATAATAATCTTCTTTGATAAGATCAAGTGTTGAATAGAACTCTGTCTCTTCCTCAAAATATAGTTGGGCTGAACTACACTCTTCAATTTTTGTCTCTATATATTTCTTTAACTTATCTTTGGAAGTTGCGTCGTTAATTCCTCCTGCAAGTTCCTCAATTAGGAGTACTTGCTCACTTGGAGATTTCGCTAATTTTAGGACTTTGCTAATTTCATCCGTCACTCCAGGAATAATTGGGAGATTAGAGAACAATGACTTATAATTAGATAGTTTACTCAGAACCGACTGACTTTCTGAAAGCCACCAGGAATTTTTTCTAATCTGCTCGCCTAAACGTAATAACGTATGGTTCTTTATAGCCTCATTAGTCTTGTCTATAAGGTTTTGGGCATCATTAAATCCGCTTTTCTTTATTTGGCTGATTTGATCTTGGAGAATTTGTATTAACATAGAAGGAGCTCTTCCTGTAATTTCCATTATTCTAAGGCTAATATCCCGCAAGTTTGCTAACGCTTTTTTCTTACCAGAGACATCGACACCTTCTACCTCAGAAACCAATCCGTCAATATCCTTTGTAGTTTCTATATCGAGATATTCACGTACAGTGTTTAACTCGTCCAAACGCAAGATAAGCCCATCCTTAAATGTCTGAATAGCATGTCGGCTCATCCTATAACGGTCAGACCACCAGAGTCCAATGATAATGGCTATAAGTATGGTAATAAAGATAATTATATTTTTCCTTGAAAAATAATCTTGCTCATCAAAATCAATAGTATAGTAAGTTCCTGCTGTTTCTACTATTCCGTTTTTTTTAGACAAGTTGGAAGAGAAAACATAAACTCCGTTACTTGATCCTGCAATAATATTATTGCCAACGACAAGGCATGCCATTGGATTAAATTGAATGTCAACAAAATATTCCATGCTATCGCATAGGTTCTTTATCCCGAAATTTGGGACACCAAATACATGGGTAGAATCAAGCACCAACAACCTATTATATCCAGAAAGATCTACGTTTTTTTTGAATGCAGAATCTTCCTGTTGAAGAAAACCATGATTAGTAAGAAGGAATAATCTATTTTTCATTCTTGAATCAATCCCCATATCACGAATAAAAGTATATGAATTTGACCCAGGTATTCTTGTGAATGAGTTGTCTTTACCACTAAAAATGCCATCATTCAAAGTGCAAAACAGTGTTTTGCCTCCATCGGAAACAAACTTGGTAATAAATGGATCTGGAATAGTAACATTTGTGGATGATTCTCTGAGTGGAATATCTTTGTCTATATCATTTAGGTTCCTAAAACCATCTCGAACGCCAACATATACATTGTGTTCGTCTTTTCCTATGGCAGTTACATCTTTTTTCTTTTCTGGATTTTGTTTAATATGACTGTCCCATGAGAGAATGGAATTAAAAAAATAGTTGGAGTGAAGGTTGGCTTTATATATCTCATGATTGCTGTCAACATAATATAGTTCATCATTAAGGACCTCCATAAAACGAATATCTTTAGTTCCTTTAGTAATGTCTTTAAATGGATATGCTTTATTCTCATCCTTCTTTTGGCGGTATAATTTTGTATCAATCAAATAATATATGTTGTCATTATCTGTGCAGGCCAATTTAACATTTCCGTAAGAATTAAATACATCTTGATGATGACCAACTCGTGTAATAGAATGAATGGTAACAAGTAGCGATTGTCTATGACGAAGATCATTTACAATCACATTATGACATTTGGTACGAATTGATCTTCTTGTTTGCACTTGTTTGTATTTATTCGGATTATACAGGTCCTCATCTTTAACCAGCTGAATAGTATGATTACTTATAAAATAGTTTATCTGGGTAGTTTCGTCATAATAATATAGTTGTGCAGGCTGTTTTAATTCAAATGTTTTTTCACCATCTCCTTTAAAATCTGTTACAATTACAGAACCTCCTATTAGGGAATAAATAGAGTCGTTACGAATAACAATGTTTTTAATGTCCTTTTGAGGAAAGAATTTATCAAGTTTGTCAGACGAGAGTTCGACCCTCAAAAGACCGGAATCACTAGCACAGAACAAATATTGTTCTTTATATTGTTGCAAATTGCCGGCAACAACAGGCCGGAGGCTGTCAGGCTTCTCTTTGTATGATTCTGGACTTAGAATAATGAGTGTGCTGTCATTTTCATCAGTCCTATTGGGAACTTTAAGCAGTCCATGACTCGTCGCAACATAGATTCCAGACTTTTGAATAGAAATGTCATAAGCAGAATACTTTGTTGCTTTTCCTGCTGCGGGAATATAGAAACGGCCATGCTTCTCCTTCATAATAAAGGTATTATTCTTTAATTCACAACGGAAAAGTCCCATATTCCTGGTTCCCACCCAGTAAACGGGTTCTTTATCTGTTATAGTATCTCTGACAACTTTATAAACTCTGTCAAAATCAGTGGTTATCTTTTCAAGGTGCTGATTATCAGAGTTATAAATATAAACTGTGCCATCTTCTGTACCAACATAGAAAATATTCTCATCTATGCCATCCTTTGATATAGAGGATAGAGTCTCTTCAAAGAAAAGCTCTGACTCATTCAAGGTCGACAATTTTTTGTCTTCATTACAACTCGTAAGCAATAAAGTTGATAAACAAAGTGATATAAGATATTTGCTATTCATAATTGATATTAGTATTTTATCATCTCTTGTTTCCTAAATAGTAAGCCTTCAGTTTCAGTTTCAGCGTAAGTTAAGTAGCCATTCAAATAGTAATATGAATGCATTTTAATACATTTATATACAGGTGAATCCCCTTCTAAGGAGATAGAAATCGTATAATGGCAAACAGTTCTATCATAATGATATTGACCTGAAGTTGGATATCCAGAGTCGGCATTGTTGTCTCTATCATCAACATAATATTGCCAACCTTTCTTAGATAGATCAGAGCGATGGTCAAACTTGCTTACGTAAGTGAAAATAAGACTATTTGATAGCTCCTGTATTTCTGTGATGTCATCATAAGCTGATGGATTTAATATGAACCCATATCGTCCATCGTTGTATCGGATATCAACACTCCAACTATTTCCATAAGGCCTTTTCCATTTTCCTACGTATTTTGAAGAAGGAGAATTTGTGGTTTCAGAGTCACTAGAAGTTATAGGGACATCACATATATATGAGCTTTCGTTAATTGTGACTAGATATGTTTTGATATTTTCAGCCCACCTTGTCGAATAATAAGCACCTTGGTACTCTACACGGTATATTAATTTTTTCGCAATTTCCCTAACATATAGGTTAGCTTTTATTTTTCCAATACCATTATATTTAGATAGGGTGACTTCACCTATTAATATCCAATCGTCTTCAGCCGTTATATTAGCGGAGTTGTGTGAAGCAGGCTCCAAAGGGGCATAATCCCATGAACATAGGGAAATGATGGCTGTTGCTGATACCAAGATTAATGATAATGTGAACAAAAACCTTTTCATAAACTCAATTCTTTATATTCATGACTGAAGTTATAATATTCTCTGTAGCATTGACGAGCATCATCAACTCTTCAATGCATGCCCACTCATAGCAGGAGTGTTCAGCGTTTTGTCCACTGTAGAAGTCGCTACCTCCAGGCATTACGTCTGGGAAACGTGCAACCATCATGGCAGATGTCGTTCCGCCACGGGCATACTTTTCTCTCATTTCCATTCCAGCATCATGTGCGGCTTTCTTTACCATGTCAGGAACATAGTCGGGCATAGAGTAGGCAATGTTCTCATATTGCATCTGGTCATCGGTCTTTTGTGCTTTTACAAATGGAAAAGCGGCCTGAACCTTTTGCAGATTATCATCCATTAGCTTTTTCTGATAAGTACCTTCCTGTTGGTCAAAATAACGTAATCTTACCTTCACAACATAATCATTGACGTTAGGTTTGCCTGATTCATCCAAAGGATGAGCCAAAGAATAGCAATGGATATATCCCTCTTTTCCTTCTCTTGCACTTGGGTTCATTTTAGGAGGAACAAGGCCGATAAAATACGATGCAGCGGTCAATGCATCGGCATATTGCTCTTTCTTGCCGTAACTTGGATGAGCTTTATTCCCTTTGAAATAGTAGGTCTGGCCAATGGCAGTAAAATTGGCAATGGAATACTGGTCAAAGGTACTACCATCTACATCAATAACCATATCGGGTTTGTCACCGAATACTGCTGGATCATATCGCATCGCAGCTTTTCCGACATCCTCATTCTGACTTAATGCTACCATTACCCGACCATGCTTAAACTTGGGATTCTTGATAAGCTCCTCAACCAGAGTTATGAGAACTGCACAGCCTGTTTTGTCGTCAGCCCCCAGCAGCGTAGTCCCATCACTCGTTACTATAGTCTTTCCTACTAAATCTTTCAAGTGTGCACATTGGGGATTGTTTGGGCTTAACGTTATTCCACCTGGTAGTTTTATATCGCCACCGTCGTAGTTTCTGTGAACCATAGGCTTAATACCATTTCCTGGTGCCTCTGGGGTAACGTCCATGTGTGCCATGAAGAGAACTGAAGGAACCTTTTTTTTGATATTTGATGGAATGTCAATATATACATAGTAATCATCAGAAAGGATGACTTTTACACCTTTACCACCAAAAGCCTTCACTTCGTTATAGATGTACCGGGCAATTTCCCGCTGGCCATCGGTCATAGGGAATGATGTCATACTTGGCTCGTCTATGGATTGACTCTCAATCTTAACATACGACAGAAAACGCTCAAGCATTTTTTGGGGGGTAACCTTTCTATTTACTGGATTTTGGGCATCACATATTAGTACGCAGAATGCGAGTAGAATAGCAGTAGAGATTTTTTTCAGATTCATCCCTTTCTATATTTTGCTGCCTCTTGAACTCCCGAATTCAGCGGTTCATATTAGGTTTGCTATTGGAAACAAAAAAGGCATGGGAGTTTCTAGTTACGCCTTTTTCGAGACCGGCCTTACAAATTGCTTCCTCGGCCTCAGTTCCATCGATGTCTTGACCCGCCCTGTCCTAACGGACTGGCTTAGTCAGGGGCAAAGATAAGAAGAATTATTCTACTTTCCAAATTTTTGAGTTAGAAATTTAAGAAAACATGTTTTAGAGCGTCCTGAAAAGTTAAATCCGCGACGATGAATTATCGTTCAACGACAGTGAATTAACGTTCATCGACAGTGAATTAACGTTCATCGACGAGGGACGATCTTTGAATAACGGTTTACGACCTTTTAGTCAATAGCAAAAGGGCTTTCTGCTTAAAGAGAAACGGCATGATACCCCATACATAATCGCCACGTTTTCTATTAATAGTAGCGATCTCAAGTCTTAATACCTGGGACGGCTACAATTAATTGTTGCAACTGTGACCATTAGTGGTAGCGATAGCAGGTATTAATAGAAATTTTTGAAATTTTGAAAAGTTGCTGCCATGCTGCCACACGTCTCTTGAAAGTCCTTTGTACAAAGGATTTGTCGTGCTGTGGCAGCAACTGATTTTATGGTAGCAAAAGGGGATTTTAGGCTAAAATGCAGCAAAAATAGGATGTATTTAATAAAAATTCACTATGTTTTTAAGGAAAAATTAGCGTTTTTGGTAAGTATTATTGGTTTAGGATCGTTCCAAAGTCACTTTCCACCTGTTCCGCAGTCATCTACGAGGTGTTCCGAAGTCAGTTTACCTCCCTAAAGTGACTTCGGAACGGTCGCAAAGTGACTTACCTTCGGGGCGTAGTATCGTTCGGTTCGACCATAAAGTGACCTTATTTTTCCTTTACTTGCGGCTTCTGTTGGTCCTTGGGAATTTGCAATTCCAAGTCAGTACGGTGGGCATAGATATGTGGCGACATAATCTCGACACCATTGCTGTGGAAGGAGTCAAGGATGTTGTGATGCAGCTCTGAGTAGATTATGGGCAGTTTGTCATATTGGTTCGTATAGGCATTGACTTCGTATTCAACGTAGTAGTCGTCGAGTGCTGTTACGAGTACGAAGGGTTCTGGGTGCTGACGGAGGCCTTTGGTGGCGTGGGCAGCGTCCAATAGCAGTTGGCGTATCTCCTGCCAGCGTACGTCGTAGCCAATGGTAACCTTGGTGTGTACAACTAACCCGAAGTTCTGGGCAGAGAAGGTGTAGTTTGTTGTCTGCGACGTCATCAGGCTCGAATTGGGAATCGTGATGACGTTGTTCTTACGTGTTCGGATGCGGGTGACGAGCATGGTCTTCTCGATGACGAAGCCCTCAGTATCGCCGTACTTGATGAAGTCGCCCACATGGAATGGACGCATGTAGGTCATCACCATGCCAGCCATCACGTTGCCGATGATGGATGACGAACCCAGTGAGACGATGATACCAATAAAGACTGATACGCCCTGGAATACCTCAGAATTGCTGCTGGGTAATAGGGGCCATATCATGACAATCATGAACGAGTAGCACAGTACGCGTAATATGAAATAGGTGGGTTCTGCCCAGTCGGCATAGAATCCGGTTATCTTCAGCCGTCCTGCCCCTATCTCGTTCATCAGGTAGCGGATACCCTTGACCAGATAGCGGAAGCAGATGATGATGACCACAATCTGGATGAACTTTGGCAGGAAGCCTATCACGGACTTGACGATGCTCACAAAGGGGTTCCAGACGTAACCGATGATGCGATATGCCAACGATTCTGTCTCAGGGAATATGGAAAACAGTATGGGTATGCAGAAAAACAGCAGCAAAAAGATGATGATGTATCGCAGTACATTGAATATCGTCAGAAATACTATGCCTATGCGGCGCATGTTAAGCACCTCGTAGTACTTAACGGTTAACGGACGAACCCGTTTCATGACGAATCTGACTATGCGTAAACGCCAACGGCGGTAGCACCAGTTGGTGATGCGTATCAGAATGAAGAGCGTTAGCAAGATAACGGCTGCATATAGCAGACCTTTCAGTTTCTGTTGCATGCCGTATTCGTCGTGCAGGTCGTTAATCTTGTCCCTGATGATGACGCAGTATTGTGCACCCAGTTCCTGACGAGTGGTGTTCTGCCAGATGGCATCGTTGTCAGTAACACTCATGATGACGTTGTTACCAGCCATGATGTCAGTGGTATAGTCGCCTTCAAAGACGTATACTGAATCTGGGATGAGTTTGATGCTCTTGCCCGACTCCATGATGGCTTCACTGATGTTCTGCACGCGCTCCTCAGGCATCATGCCGCCCTTACGGTCGTATAGACGGAACAGAGTGTCACCTTCTACTACGAGGGGTACACCTTGTATAATGTTACGCAACGAGTCGATGCGGGCTCTGCGCAATGCCTGTCGCAGTGAGTCTTCACGTGCGCTCTTGCCTGAGTCCTCTAAACGTTCCTGCATGAGAATGCTCTGCAGTTTCAGTTCTTGAATCTGCATACGCAACTCCCGCACCAGTGAATCGTCCTTGGCTGACAGCGTGTCATTGGATGCGTTAGACTGTGCGCTAATGGTCAACGTGCACCATATTGTGGCAATAAGTGGTAGTAGTCTTTTCATCATGTCATATTGGTTTTATGACGGCAAAGATAAGAAAAATAACTTAAAAATCCAAACATTTGCCTTGAAAAAGCACATAAAATACAATTGAGTCCACTGTTAAGGTGGACTCAATCGTTGATGTTGTGTATAATGTTTAATCTTTAATCTTCCCTGAAATTTAATGTTTTTATACCAAGTGCTCGATGAGGTCGGCACGGTCGCCTGGCAGCATGTCGATGACAGGAATCTCGATCATGGTGTAGCAACCTGGCTGCAAGCGCATAGAGGCACGAGCTACGTTGACCAGCACCTGACCAGTCAGTGCAGGGTTGTTAATCTGCATGTTGAACTCCATGCGCTGGTTCTGGGTCTGACCGCTGACACCCTTGCGGACAAGGTTTACGCCATGTCCCATATCGCGAACGTCATCAACGCTTTCTACCTGGAAGACGTGTGTCTCGTCGTTGGCAAAGTAAGGGTCGGCCTTGATGTCCTTAGTAACCTGCTCCAGTGTGAAGCCATCCTCCAACTCAACGTATACCATACGACGGTGGATGCCTTCGCCCAAGGGGATTGTCATCGACAGGGCATTCTTCACGCCCGCCTTCGAACGGACGCAGACTGAGTGACCCATCGACATACCCGGACCGAAGTTGGTATAGCTCAAACCCTTAGGAGCCAGACTCTGCATCAGTGTGCGAACGATGGAGTCGCTGCCTGGATCCCAACCGGCAGCAATGACGCTAACGGTGTTGCTCTGCTTGTTAATCTCCATCAGACGCTCGCGATAGCCACGGATATTGGTGTGGATATCGAACGAGTCAACAGTATTGATGCCTAAAGGCAGAATCTGCTTGGCATACTCTTCGCATGAGCGGGTAGGGGTGGCCAGAATGGCTACGTCTACATCCTTCAGTTCCTTGATGTCTTTCACAACGTCGTACTGGGCCAGTTCTGCAGGCTTGTCAGCGGCTCCGTTTCTGCGTACTACACCTGCTACTTCGAAGTCGGGAGCGGCCTCGAGAGCCTGAATTGCATACTTTCCAATGTTGCCGTAACCAACGACGGCGGCTCTGATTTTTTTCATTTGTCTTATGTCTAATTTAATATTTAATCTTTAATGTATAATCTCCCTTGTTAGTCGTTTCAATCTTTTTGGTGTGCAAAATTACATCTTTTTCTTGAAATGCGTAACAAAAAGATAGAAAAATTTGCAAAATACCTACATTTTGTTATTCTGTGTCATCTTTTTGCTTTAAAATACAATAAATATACGTGTGTGCCGTTTATTTAGATGTATTAATACATTTTGTAAAGACTATGATTGAGTATATTAAGGGTGAGTTGACCGAACTAACCCCAGCATTAGCTACGGTAGAAGCTGCTGGTGTGGGTTACGGACTGAACATTTCGCTGACAACCTACAGTGCCATACAGGGCAAGAAGGATGTTAAGCTGTATGTTTATGAGGCTATTCGCGAGGATTCTCATTTGCTGTATGGCTTTGTGTCGAAGAAGGAGCGTGAGATGTTCGAACTGCTGATTACAGTGAGTGGCGTGGGTGCCAATACGGCCCGTATGATGCTCTCGTCGATGAGTGTCAGCGAGCTGTGTTCCGCTATCTCGCGTGGCGACGAGCGTCTCATTAAGGGTATCAAGGGCATTGGCAAGATGACCGCCCAGCGTATCATTGTCGACTTGCGCGACAAGATAGTGGCATTGGGTATTGCTGACGAGATTCCTACTGGCGGAACCGTGGCAGCTCCGGTGAACAATGCCGTTCGTGACGAGGCTGTGGCAGCCCTCACCATGCTGGGTTTTGCCCCTGCTCCAACGCAGAAGGTCGTTGTAGCCATCCTTCAGGAACAGCCTGACCTGCCTGTTGAACAGGTGGTGAAGTTGGCGCTGAAGCAAATAAAATAAGTTTTGAAGCGAGTCCTCTATATATTAGTAGTCTTGCTGAGTGTAACGGCACTGGCCATTACGCCGCAGGATGATAAGACGCAGAAAGAGAAAAAGTCTGCGACTAAGGCTCAGCCTGTGCTACAGGTAGAGGACGAGACAATACCCGACTCACTACTTCATCCACGTTGGAAGATACAGAAGACGGCACCTATTGAGGTGGCCGACCTCGACTCTTCTTCGCTTGATTTACACCTGCCGTCTAATATCCGCCAGCAGGTGGAGTATGACGACTCGCTGAACGTCTATAAGATTGGCTCGAAGATGGGCGACTCTTACCTGAATGCCCCTATACTGATGACTCCAGAGGAGTATCGTCAATGGAGCGAGAAAAAGGAACGTGAAGCTTTCTTCCGCAAGAAGGATGCCGATAATGTGGCGACGAAGGGCAAGGAGAAGTTCTCGTTTGCCGATATGCACTTCGACCTCGGACCTGCCGAGAAGATTTTCGGTCCTGGTGGCGTGCGTATCAAGACGCAGGGAACAGCAGAACTGAAGCTGGGTGCCACGTTGAAGAATATCGACAACCCGTCGTTGCCTGAGCGCAACCGTAAGACCAAGAGCGTTGACTTCGACGAGAAAATCAACCTGAACGTCAATGGTAAGGTGGGTGACAAGGTAAACATGAACCTGAACTACAACACCGATGCTACGTTCGATTTTGATACCAAGAACCTGAAGTTGCACTATGAGGGTAAGGAGGACGAAATCATCAAACTGGTCGAGGCTGGTAATGTCACTTTCCCATCTAACAACTCACTGGTGAAGGGCGCATCGAGCCTGTTCGGTATTCGTACGGACATGCAGTTTGGCAAGTTGAAACTGCAAACGGTGGTGTCGCAGAAGAATTCTACCACCAAGAGCGTGGCGTCGAAGGGTGGTACACAACTGACACCGTTCGAGATTGATGTAGCTAACTATGAGGAAAACCGCCACTTCTTCCTGGCAAACTACTTCCGCGAGCACTACGATGCTGCCATGCAGCAGTTGCCCTACCTGATGACCGGTATCGAAATCAGTCGTATTGAGGTATGGGTAACCAACAAATCGGGAACGACCTCGAACTCACGTAATATCATAGCCATGGCCGATTTGGCTGAGAGCCGGCCAGGTAAAAGCCAAGGAGGTTCGGCCCTGCCAGACAATGATGTCAGTAGTCTGTATTCGGATTTGACCACCACCTATGCTGGTGCCCGTGACATCGACCAGGCTTCAGCCATCCTCGATGCCCATTTTACGGGTGGTGTCGACTACGAGAAACTGGCTTCTGCCCGACTGCTGAACTCTTCTGAATATACGCTGAATAAGGCTTTGGGTTATATCTCGCTGAAGTCTAATCTGCAAACCGATCAGGTGTTGGCTGTGGCCTTTGAATACACATACGGTGGCAGGACTTATCGCGTGGGTGAACTTGCCAGTGACCATACCAATGCTGGCGAGGCCCTGTTTGTGAAGTCGTTGAAGAATACGTCCAATAATCCGCAGCAGTCCAACTGGTCGCTGATGATGAAGAACGTGTACTATCTGGCCTCGAACGTTGAGAAGACCAAGTTCCGTTTGGACATCAAGTTCCAGAGCGATACCTCGGGCGTGTACCTTACTTATATACCAGAGGTGAAGGATATCACGCTGTTGCGTGGATTAGGTTGCGACCGTCTGGACAATAACAACAAGACTCATCCCAATAGCGTGTTCGACTTCGTGGAGGGCTATACCGTATCGAACGGCCGCGTTTTCTTCCCCACTGCCGAACCTTTTGGTTCCACGCTGAAAAGCTTCCTTGTACGCAATGGCGTGAGCGAGTCGGTGGCTGACAAATATGCTTTCCAGGAACTCTACGATACCACGCGTACTGCTGCCAAGCAGATGACGGATAAGGACAAGTACCTGTTGGTAGGTCAGTTTAAGGGCACGTCGGCCAATGTCATTTCGCTGGGCGCCTATAATGTGCCTCAGGGTTCTGTGGAAGTGACGGCTGGTGGGGTCAAACTGACGGAAGGCTCCGACTATAGTGTCGACTATTCGGCTGGCGAGGTCACCATCTTGAACCAGAGCATCATCGATGCCGGAACGAGTGTCAACGTGTCTTTGGAGTCGAATACGGATTATGGCATGCAGCGCAAGCGTATGTTTGGCGTCAACTGGGAGTACGACTTCTCGAAAAACTTCCAGATTGGCGGTACGCTCCAGCATCTTTCTGAACAGGCCCTGACCTCGAAGGTCGTCATGGGATCAGAGCCCTTGAAGAATACCCTGTGGGGACTGAATATCAACTGGAAGACGGAAAGCCAGTGGTTGACGAAGATGCTCGACAAACTGCCGCTGTTGCATTGTACGCAGCCCTCACAGATAACATTTACGGGTGAGTTTGCCCAGTTGATAGCTGGTACAGCCAGTGGTACGCAGGATAATGCCTCGTATATCGACGACTTCGAGAATGCCAAGAATGGCATCTCTGTGCTTGAGCCGATATCGTGGGTTCTTTCCAGCGTTCCCAACATCTTTGCCGAGTATAACGACAAAGACTCTGTGACGAGCGGTTTCAACCGTGCCCTGCTGTCGTGGTACAACATCGACCCCTTGTTCACTGAGCGCTCGTCTTCGCTGACGCCTAGTCATATCAAGAGCGACCTCGACCAGTTGTCGAACCACTATGTTCGTGCCGTCTATGTCAGCGAGCTCTATCCCAATCGCGACCAGTCGACCTATAGTGGTGCCACCAACAAGTTGCCAATCCTCAATATGGCTTACTATCCGCAGGAGCGTGGTCCGTACAATCTGTCCACCGATATCAACTTCGACGGAACACTCCGTAATCCGTTGCAGAAGTGGGGCGGTATGATGCGTAAGCTGGATACTAACGACTTCGAGCAGGCTAATGTCGAATATATCGAGTTCTGGCTGCTCGACCCCTTCATCTACTCTTCCCAGCAAGCCGATGCCGGCGACTATGGCGGCGACCTGTATATCAATCTCGGTGAGGTCAGCGAGGATGTGCTACGCGATGGTAAGAAGTTCTACGAGAGCGGTATGCCAGTCGACGGTACCAGCACTTTCCAGTATTCGCCTTGGGGTAAGATACCCGTACAGGCAACCCAGACTTACGCCTTTGCCACGACTAGTGGTGCACGTGCCAAGCAGGATGTGGGTCTGAACGGTTTGACGGATGAGGAGGAACGCCAGCAGCCGGCCTATGTCAACTTCCTGAATGGCATCAACGTCAACGACAGTCTGCGTGCCGCCTGGAATGCCGACCCTGCCAACGATAACTACCATTACTTCCGTGGCGGTGACTTTGATGACCAGAAGACAAGTATTCTCGATCGCTATAAGCGCATCAACATGCCACAGGGCAACTCGCCTGACTCCGACCAACAGACGGAAGGTTACGACACCTCGTACAAAACCTATCCTGATGTGGAGGACATCAATCAGGACTATACCCTCAACGAATATGAGCGCTATTTCCAGTATAAGGTAAGCTTACGCCCTGAGGACATGCAATTGGGTCGTAACTTCATTACCGACATCCGTGAATATACGGCTCCCCTGCGTAATGGCAATAGGGAACAGGTGCGCTGGTACCAGTTCCGCATCCCGCTCACACAATACGATGACCGTATAGGTGGTATCACCGACTTTACCAGCATCCGCTTTATGCGTATGTTCCTGACCCAGTTCCAGAAACCTATCGTATTGCGTTTTGGATCACTCGACCTGGTACGTGGCGAGTGGCGTGTCTATCAGCAGCCTTTGACCACTGGCTCGAACAGTGGTACGTTGGAGGTGAGTGCCGTCAATATCGAGGAGAACAACGACAGACGTCCTGTCAACTATGTCTTGCCTCCTGGTATCGAGCGTGTCACCGACCCCAGTCAACCACAGCTGACCGAGGCTAACGAGCAGGCATTATGTATGGTGGTGAAGAATCTGAGCAAGGGCGAGTCGAAGGCCGTCTATCGTAATACCACGCTCGACCTGCGCCGCTATCGCCACCTGCAGATGTATGTCCATGCCAATCACCTGATGAACGACGTGACGGGTTTGGCTGACGACCAGTTGGCTGTCTTCGTGCGTATTGGCTCTGACTATAAGAACAACTACTACGAGTATCAGATTCCGTTGAAGCTGACGCCCGATCGCAATGACTACAACCGCTTCAATGCCGACGACTGTCGTGCCGTATGGCCCGAGGCAAACATGCTGGACATCAACCTCTCGCTGTTTACAGCTTTGAAGAAGGCCCGTAACAAGGCGCGTGCACTGGGTACTGCCAGCTATACGATGGAGTTCTCTGACTATGACCCTGACCACCTGAACAACCGTATCAGCATCATGGGTAATCCGACCTTAGGCGAGGTGAAGACGATGATGATTGGTGTGCGCAATATATCGGGTAGCCCGAAGTCTGGTGAAATCTGGGTTAACGAGTTGCGCCTGCAGGATGTTTCCAACAAGGGTGGTTGGGCTGCATCTGGTGCGCTGAACATGCAACTGTCTGATGTAGGTTCGCTGAATCTGACGGGTAAGATTATCACAGAGGGATTCGGTGGTTTGGAGGAAGGCGTCATGCAACGCACAACGGATAATTATAAAACCTACTCACTGACAGCCAATGTGGAGTTGGGTAAGTTCTTCCCTGACAAAGCCAAGGTGACGGCACCGCTCTATTATAGTGTGACGAAGGAGGAGACAAGTCCTAAGTATAATCCGATGGATACGGATATGGAGTTAGACGAAGCCTTGGATGCGATGACCAGCCAGGAGCGTGACAGTATCGAGTCGATAGCGGTTACCAAGGCCACGACAACCAATTTCTCGCTGTCGAACGTGCGTGTGGGTATCAAGACCAAGCGTCACCCCATGCCTTACGACCCTGCCAACTTCTCGTTCTCGTACAGCCATCGTCATAGCCATCGGTCTGGTGAGACCATTGTTTACGAAAACGATGACGAGTGGCGCGGTTCGTTCAACTACTCATATACACCAGTATATAAGGCGTGGGAACCATTTAAGAACTCGAAGTCAAAATCGAAGTGGATGCAGTTTCCAAAGGCTATCGGTCTGAACTGGCTGCCTCAGAATGTGACGTTCAATACAGAGATGTCACGCGCATATAACGAATTGCAGGAGCGCGACATGGACAACCTGTCTGGTGCTAAGATTCCTGTGCAGTGGAGTTCGTCGTTCTTGTGGAATCGTGATTTTACGTTACGCTGGGACCTCACCAAGAACCTGCACATGAACTTCCAGTCTGGTACGCGTGCCGAGATTGAGGAACCCTATGGCGATGGTCTGCCTATTAACAAGGACCTCTATCCCGACCGTTATACAGCATGGAAGGACTCAGTATGGCATAGCATCAAGCGATTTGGTACACCGCTCGATTATCGTCAGACCTTCACTGCTTCCTATCAGTTGCCACTGAACAAGTTACCGATTTTCGACTGGTTGACAGTCGATGCCAACTATACGGCCAACTACACATGGCAGCGTGGTACGGAACTGGAGGATGGCACCAATCTTGGTAATACCATTTCAAACAATAGCCAGCTCACCATCAATGGTAACCTGAACATGGAGACGCTCTATAATCACTTCCCATTCCTGAAGAAGGCCAACGAGCGCTTCAAGAAGGCCATTGCCAAACCGAAGAAGACTGATAAGACGGCTGCAAAGAAAAATGATAAGAACACCAAGGCCGATGCCAAGAATGCCAAGGATGGTAAGGACGGTGCTTCAGCCAGCGGTAAAGCTCCCAACAAGACTGACGCCCAACTGCCCAAGAACAAGAATGCCTTCCAGAAGGAGCTGACGCTGAAGCCCGATACCACGCTGACTGTCAGTCATAACAAGAAGTCGAAGCGACTCATCGTGACGGCTAAGACCAAGGACGGTAAGACGTATCCTGTTAAATATAAGGTCATCGACGATAACAAGATTCTGATTAAGAATAAGGATTCGGTGGCCATCAAACTCTCCGTGGTGGCCAAGCCGGCAGCTGAAAATGAGTGGTGGTACAAACCTACCCAGTCGGCAGCACGTCTGCTGATGATGGTACGTACCATCGGATTGACATACCGTCATCAGAAATCGATGTCAGTGCCGGGCTTCATGCCAAATGTCGGCGATGCCTTTGGTCAGCGTACAGGTGGTGTGATGGCACCTGGACTCGACTTTGCCTTTGGTTTGGCTGGCGACTCTTACCTGCAGAAGGCTTACGACAATGGTTGGTTGTTGCTGGTGGACAGCATGGCCTCGCCTGCTGCTACCAATCAGACCAACGATTTGCAGGTGCGTGCCACCCTTGAACCTGCTCGTGACCTGAAGATTGACCTCAACGCTTCGCGCACTGAGACGAAGGCGCGTAGTATTCGCTACTCGTTGGGCGGTATGCCCTCGACACAGAGCGGAACATTTAATATGACCACCATCTCCATCTCCAGTGCTTTCGAGAAGATGGGTGATGCCAACTCGGGCTATCCTTCAAAGGTGTTCGACCAGTTCTGCGATGCCTTGCCTCGCTTCCAGCAGATGGCCAGTGCCCATTATGGTCAGGAGGTGGATGCCTATAGTGCTGCGGTCATGATTCCGGCCTTCCTGGATGCCTATACAGGCAGTGGACGTGGCTCGCTCGACCTGTTGCCAACCATAGGAAAGCTGTTGCCTAACTGGACCATCCGCTATTCAGGCTTGTCGAAGTTGAAGTGGTTTAATGAGCACTTCAAGTCTGTCAACATTAACCATTCCTATAAGTCTGTATTTGCTGTAGGTAGTTATAACAGTAGCAGCGAGACGACCTCTGTGTTGGGTTGGCACGTGCCTGCAGTGAGCATTAACGAGTCGTTCTCGCCACTCATCGGTGTCGATGTGACCTTTGAATCAGGCATGACCATGAAGGCAGAATACCGTCGTACACGTAATCTGACACTCTCGATGACCAGTGTGCAGATTAACGAGTCGCGTTCGAATGATATCGTGGTAGGATTCGGTTATAAGATCAACGACTTCAAACTGTTTGGCAGTGGTGCCTCACGTAAGATCAAGAAGGCTCAGCGTGGCAAGTCTAAATCTAATGACACTAGTAAAACTAGTAGCACTAGTACTTCTAGTAAGAAGACAGGTATCAATCAGGACCTGAACATGCGTCTGGATATCTCGCTGCGCGACCAGGCCGCTATCACACGTGACATCGCTACACGTACCAGTGCTGCCAGCAGTGGCAACTCGGCACTGAAGATATCCTTCATGGCCGACTATACGCTGTCGCGCCTGTTGACCATGTCGTTCTACTACGACCGTCAGACCAATACGCCGTTGCTGTCGTCCAGCAGTTATCCGACAACGACACGCGATTTCGGACTCTCTCTGAAGTTCTCGTTGACGCGATAATATGGCTATTTTTGTATGACGGCAGCAAATTCTTTACTCTTCACTCTTCACTTTTCACTTTTTTTTTGTACCTTTGTCGGCACAAAAAAAAGATTATGAATACAATCAAAAAACTATTTGCACAGAAACTGATGGATATCAAGGCCATCAAGTTGCAGCCCAATGAGCCGTTTACATGGGCTTCGGGTTGGAAGTCACCCATTTATACCGACAATCGCAAGACCTTAGGTTTTGCTGATGTCCGCTCGTTTGTGAAATTGGAACTCTGCCATGCTATTCAGGAGAACTTCCCTGAGGCTGAGGCTGTGGCTGGTGTCGCTACCGGTGCCATTGCCCAGGGTGCTTTGGTCGCTGACGAATTGGGACTGCCCTATGCTTATGTGCGCCCGAAGCCAAAGGATCATGGCATGGGTAATCAGGTGGAAGGCGAACTGAAGAAGGGTGCTAAGGTCATCGTTGTCGAGGACCTGATTTCTACTGGTGGTTCCAGTCTGAAGGCTGTGGCTGCCTTGCGTGAGTATGGTGTGGAAGTCATTGGTATGGTGGCTTCGTTCACATACGGCTTCCCTGTCGCTGAGGAGGCTTTCCGTGAGGCTGGTGTGAAACTCATCACGCTGAGCGACTATAATGCAGTCCTCGAACAGGCTGCTGAGACCGGTTATATCTCTGAATCCGACAAGGCTGTTTTGGCTGAATGGCGCAAAGACCCCAGCGTCTGGGGAATATAATAATTTTAGCAAGGACTACAGGACTAACAGGACTAATCGAGAAGTGATGAGCGATAAGTAAAAGTCCTTAAGTCCTGTAGTCCTTGCAAAAAAAATATATATTAATATGACAAAGTTTGAAAGTAGCGTCAAGCAGATACCATATCCCGTAGAGAATGTGTATCGCAATATCAGTGACTTGAGTAATCTCGAGCGTGTACGTGACCGTATTCCTGAGGATAAACTGCAGGAGTTTCAGTTCGACAGTGATTCCGTGCTGGTTAGTGTGGCACCTGTAGGTACCATCAAACTCCGCATCGTTGAACGCGAGGAGAACAGGTGCGTCAAGTTCGAGACAGAGCAGTCGCCAATGCCTTTCGACCTCTGGATTCAGGTGTTGCCCGTCAGCGAGACGGAGAGCAAGATGAAGGTGACGGTCAAGGCCGATATTCCCTTCATGCTGAAAGGAATGGTAGCCGGTCCCTTACAGGACGGCGTCGAGAAAATCGCTGACGCTCTGTCGCAAATTCCTTTTGTATAATATTTAGCAAGGACTACAGGACTAACAGGACTAAGTGAGAAGTGATGAGTGATAAGTAAAAAGTCCTTTAGTCCTGTAGTCCTTGCAAAAAATAAAAGATATGGCAAACAAATTGTGGGAAAAGAACTTCGAGGTGAATGCCGAGATAGAGCGCTTCACCGTTGGTCGTGATCGTGAGATGGACCTTTATCTGGCCAAGTACGACGTGCTGGGTTCGATGGCACATATCACCATGTTGGAAAGTATCGGACTCATTGGCAAGGACGAGCTGCCCCTGCTGTTGGCAGAACTGAAGAATATCTATGCCGTCGCTGAGCGCGGTGAGTTCGTCATCGAGGATGGGGTAGAGGATGTACATTCTCAAGTGGAACTGATGCTGACGCGTAAGTTGGGCGATATGGGCAAGAAGATACACTCAGGTCGTTCGCGTAACGATCAGGTGTTGGTAGACCTGAAGCTGTTTACCCGTCATGAACTGATGGAGGTGGCTGAGGCTGTCAAAGTGCTGTTCGACGAACTCATCCAGAAGAGCGAGCAGTATAAGCACGTGCTGATGCCTGGCTATACCCACTTGCAGGTGGCTATGCCTTCATCGTTTGGCTTGTGGTTTGGTGCATACGCCGAAAGTCTGACGGATGACATGCTGTTCTTGCAGGCTGCCTATAAGATGACCAACCGCAATCCCTTGGGCTCTGCCGCCGGTTATGGTTCTTCGTTCCCCTTGAATCGTCAGATGACAACCGACCTGTTGGGCTTCGACTCGATGGATTACAATGTCGTGTATGCCCAGATGGGACGTGGTAAGATGGAACGTAACGTAGGCTTTGCCATTGCCACCATCGCTGGTACGTTGGCCAAGATGGCCTTCGATGCCTGCATGTTCAACTCCCAGAACTTCTCGTTTGTGAAGTTGCCTAAGGAGTGTACAACGGGCTCGAGCATCATGCCGCATAAGAAGAATCCCGATGTCTTCGAACTGATTCGTGCCAAATGTAATAAGTTGCAGGCTCTGCCCCAGCAGGTAACACTCATCATGAACAACCTGCCCGTAGGCTATTTCCGCGACCTGCAGATTATCAAGGAAGTCTTCCTGCCTGCCTTCGACGAGTTGAAGGACTGTCTGCAGATGGCTGCCTATATTATTAATAAGATAGAGGTACGCGAGGATATCCTCGACAACCCCATGTACGACCCCATGTTCAGTGTCGAGGAGGTGAACCGCCTCGCGGCGGAAGGTTTGCCCTTCCGCGACGCCTATAAGAAGGTGGGGCTCGACATCGAGGCCGGTACCTTCCGTCCCAACAAGGACATTCATCACACCCACGAGGGCTCCATCGGCAACCTCTGCAACGACCGCATCTGTGAATTGATGAATACTGTCCTCAAAGGTTTTGCCTTCGAGAGAGTATTGAATGCTGAAACGCAATTGTTGAAATGAAATTGTTAATATGATGAAGCAAAGACTCTCATTTTTCATTTCTTCATTTACATTTCTCGTTCTCATTTCTCATTTCTCATTTTCGTGTCTTGTCAGGCCGAGAACGAGTACTCTACATGGCCTTGTCGTTTTGCCTACGACAATAGCACGCATCAGGATGCGACATTGTCTTCATGTATGGATGTCAATGTGCCAGGCATGTTCTGCCTGATTACGGAGTCTGTGCGTGGGGGGGTGAAGTATCTGAATTTTAAGAGCAACTACAACGCCATGAGCAGTCAGATTGAGACGGAAGCTGAGAAGCGGGCGGAATATATCCTGGGTCTGAACAACGGCATTATCGTGGGTTTCCAGAATGCCGTGCTCGACGCTTTCGGCAATGCCGTCTTCGTGGCCTACGATATGCAGTGTCCCAACTGTGTCCGAGAATCGGGTAACACACTCAGTCCTATCTATGGTGTCAGCATGAATGACAAGGGCATCGCTACTTGTGGAAAGTGCGGCCGCAAGTATGACTTGAACAGTGGTGGCATCTTGCAGAACGGACAACAGGGCGACACAGGATTAGAGAAGTATGCAGCCTCTACATCAGGACCGTTTGGTCACCTCAGCGTGTTCCGGCATCGGTAGAAAAAGGTAAAAAAGTAAAAAGGTAAAAAGTAAAAAGGTAAAAAAGTAAAAAGGTAAAAGCGTAAAAAAGGGGTGAATAAGTAAAAAATGATGCTGTGGAAGCAAATTTTTCACTTTTCACTTTCCGTTTTTCACTTTTTTTATTACCTTTGCACGCACAAAGGTCGCCGCGATGGTGGAATGGTAGACACGAGGGACTTAAAATCCCTTGGCTATTGCAGCTGTGCGGGTTCGAGTCCCGCTCGCGGCACATATATCTAGACCTGCCTTTTTTGATTCCATGTTATTCGAACAATTCTTTTGCACAATAACCTAAAATAAAATAACCCATGCAGACAAGATTTAAAAAAGGAACCAAGATTTTCGACATCGTTATTACTGCCGTGGCAGGCGTGTTTTCGGTGGGTATTATGCTCTATGGTGTAGGTCATTTCGGCCTGAGTGAGGCGTGGCCTGAACTAGTCCTCAACATCTTCTATGTGGCCTGTTTGGTCATGATATGGATGTACTTCTTCAACTACCGTATCACCACCCACCAGTTTAACTACTGGTGTTCCATTTCCGTGGGCATCACGATATTGCTGCGCGACATTCTCTTCCCGCCGCCCTTGGCCTTCTACGCGCTCCATTTGATATGTCTCATCCTCGCCGTGCTGCTGCTCTGCACGCTCACGTTTTTTTATGCCCGCAGAAACTGGAAGAGCTACACCAAGCGCAACCTGTGGCTCATCTGCATCATCGACATACTCATTGCCACGCTCTATAACTACGACATCTATCTGGAGGCCTACAGCGAGTATACCAACTATATGCTCACGGAAATCTGGATTCGTCCCACCATCACCTACGGGCTGGTGGCCTGTTTCGTAACGGAAACAGACGCAAGTCGCCCAAAAGAGCATCGCCAGGGCCGACGAGAATGTGCGTATCAATCGTGAGCACTACCGGGAAGGACTGACGACGATGACCGCCCTGCTGGATGCCCAGCGTCAGCAACAGCAGGCCATGAGCCAGTACAATTCAGCTGTGAGTGAATACCTGCAGGCTAAGACCAAATACCTGATTCTTACCGGGCGACGCCAGAGTGCGTTGTGATGTGTGTTGACAATAACTAATTCAAGTTTCGCATGTTAAGAAGATATAGGAAGATAGAGGTAGATAGCCGCTTTTCAGCGGCGGAAGATAGAGGACATTACTCCATCTGCGGTTATTGTGTAGCATTACAAACGTCTTTTATCTCCTTTTATCTCCTT
>JAFVHO010000126.1 GCA_017474485.1 Prevotella sp. | reverse complement strand
GTTGCATAGTGGGGTGTATGCCATGCCGTCGTACTTGTGGGTAACGATTTCAAACTGCTCAGCACCTGTCAGTTCCGTGATGTAGTCAGCTACAATCTTTGTATTGCCCACCTCGATGTTTCCTACTGCGTAGTTGTCTCCCGCATGCGAGAAGAACACTACAATTGCTTTTGCATCCTTGTTCATAACTTTCTCTTGTTTAGCGCCACCATTGCATGCTGTTGATACGAGCAATGCCAAAGCGGCTGTGATGATACTCTTGATATTCATAATTCTGTCTTACAATCTGACGATTTACTATTTACGATTGATTTCACGCTGCAAAGGTACGGTGTTTTTCCGATACTGTGGTTTCACAAATTGCGTCACGGTTTTCACTTTTTGCCGAAAAGTGAATTTCTATCGGTATCATTCAATCAGATTATAGCATAGAAAAGTTAAAAAGACACTATAAAAGCATATTTTCCCTTTCATTGTGTCTTTATTTCAGGTAATTTTCGTATTTTTGCATAAAATAATCAATGCTATCATGTCATTGCAAAAGATTGAAATAAAACAAATAAGGCTTATGAAGTTAAAAGACATTCTGCTTATGGCAAGTGATATGAAAAGGCTGATAGTATTCCTGTTCGTTCTGCTCACACTGCAGACCGTTACAGCAGGCGACAGGCTCTCGATGCTTCCGTGTCACATCCTTGGCGGAGAACTGAGCAACTCTGCTGCAACGTCGGTGCAGGATATCGATGAGGCGATGCCACGAATGCGGGCATTAGGACTGAATACGGTGCTTGTTCCTGCCTATTGGGAGTTCTTGGAATCGACAGAAGGACAATTCGACTTCACGCTCATCGACCGCACTATCGATGTGGCACGACGCGAACATTTGTACGTCGTGTTCCTTTGGTTCGGTGCGTGGAAGAACTCTATGTCGTGCTATACACCTGAGTGGTTCAAGCAGGATACGAAGCGGTTTCCTCGGGCAATGACTGCCGAGGGAAAGCAGATGGAGATAGCATCATGCTTCAGCGACAATGTGCTGCAGGCAGACGTCAAGGCATTCTCGGCACTCCTGCGGCACATCCGTGAGAAAGACCCACAGCGCGAGGTGGTTATCATGATGCAGATAGAGAATGAGATTGGTATGTTGGAATCAGCACGCGACCATTCTCCCTTAGCCGAGAAAGCCTATGATCAGGAACGCTGGGCAGAGCGCTACGGCACAGACGAATATGCCGATGAGAAGTTCATGGCACTGAGCTACGCCCGCTATGTAGAGCATCTGGCCAAGGCTGCACGTGACATTCACGACATGCCGCTCTATGTGAATGCTGCTATGAACAGTCGTGGGCGACGGCCAGGCGAATATCCCTCTGCCGGGCCGTTGGCTCATCTCATCGACTTCTGGCATGAGGGAGCTCCGAGTATCGACCTGCTCGCTCCTGACATCTACGACACAGGCTTCAAGTCGTGGGCTTCGCAATATGCCATGCCTTTACGTCCGCAAGATGGCGGAAAAGTCAAGAACCGTCTTTTTATCCCTGAGAGCCGTTGCTGCGAGAACAGCGGCGTGCGTGCTCTCTATGCCTTCGGTGAGCATCAGGCATTGGGCTTCAGTCCTTTTGCCATCGACCAGGCAAGCGAGAAAGAGACTGAATCCGTGACAAAGGCATACGGGCTGTTGCGCCAGTTGTCGAATGGAAAGATGCTGAATAGCAAGTTGTCGTGGGGACTCCTGTTCGACCAGAATGACCGTGAGCGTATCATAGACAACGACGGCGTAGTGATGACCTGCCGCCATTACTTCACACTACCTTGGGATTCCCGTGCCACCGACGGAAGTACATGGCCTGAGGGCGGTGCCATACTCATCCGTCTCGGCAAGTTTGACTACTTGTTAGCGGGCAGCGGTGTGGTCATCGACTTCAAGACACCAACTGAGAAGCAACAGGAGGAAAAGAAGCAATTAGGCGAGGACGGTTTTGCTGAAGCTGGTGGAAGTAAGGACCAAGAGGCGAACAAACGTTTCAGAGGCAAGCGTCTTGGTCTTCTTTCCGTTGATGAAGTCGAAATCGATGCTACTGGCACTATGCAATATCTCCGTCGTCACAATGGAGATCAAACCCATCAAGGCCGTCACGCTCGCATCGGTGTCGGGGAATGGAAAGTGCTCCACATTAAGCTTTATGAGTATTAGCACCAAACATCCCTGCATGATAATAAGAACGTACATTTTTGCAGTCAAAAGCCAATCGTATGGAGGTTGAATTTCACTATTCCACAGACTTTCACGTCATGAACGCCCATGAACTGAGCCACACCTGCATGCATTTGCTGTGCACGGCGGGGGAAGGAAGCTTCGTGTTCAACGAACGGTGCTACCACATCGTGAAGAACGACCTCGTGGTCATACCCATGCCCAACAAGGTGAAGAACCTAGCGGCACATACCGACCTGCAGGTGGAGTGGTTTGCTGCCGATTATAAGTTTCTGCAGAACCTGCTGCCGTCGAACAACTACAGTATCGGTGGCAGTATCGCGTTGAACCAAGACCCTGTCATTCTGTTGACTGACGAGCAGGCACGCCATATATTGGATGACTTCCATCGTCTGCGTGAACGCATGGAAGATAGCCATCTGCAGTTCTACCGTGAACTGATGGGCAGCCTGTGTCTTACAATGATGTACGACATCTTCGAGGCACATGCCCAGCGAGAAGCTACTGACTCACATACCGATCGCACTGCCTATATCGTGAAACAACTGATGGCCTTGCTCTCTACGGGCATCAGCCGCACGGAACGCGACGTGAGCTACTATGCAGCGCGGCTGAATGTGTCGCCAAAGTATCTCTCGGCAACTATCAAACGTGTGACGGGCCACAGCGTCACTTCGTACATCAACCGTCACACCATACCTATATTAAAAGACTACCTGAACGACGAACGCCTGTCGCTCTCACAGATAGCCGATAGTATGAATTTCACTTCATTAAGTTATTTCAGTCGCTACTGCACAAAGCATTTGGGCCAGTCACCTAGTGAGTATCGTCAAAGTCTGCAGCCGAAATAATTTGGAAAAAGTTGATTGAGAACAATGGTTGAGATTAAAACAGCACTAAAAGAACAGGCAGCAGAGATAGCTCGTCTGATTATGATGGCAATGACGGATGACTGTTGCCTGTATTTCTGTGGCGACGGATATGGCCTTGCAGACTTCCATGCGACGATGACAATGCTGGTAGAGCGTGTGGATTCGCAGTACAGCTATCGGAATACGCTCGTCGCAATGGATGGAGATAAGGTCGTAGGTATCGCAGTCTGTTACGATGGTGCCAGATTGCCTGAATTGCGCCGTGCCTTCATCGAGGCTGCTATGGTTCATCTTGGCAAAGACCATTCCGGGATGGATGACGAGACGCAAACAGGTGAACTATATCTTGACTCTCTGGCAGTTCTTCCCGAATACCGTTGCAAAGGTATAGCCAAGAGACTTCTGAAAGCTACCAAGGTTCGTGCCAACCAGATGAATATTCCTTGTGTCGGCCTCTTGGTCGATAAAGGCAATCCCATCGGTGAGGCGCT
>JAFVHO010000125.1 GCA_017474485.1 Prevotella sp. | reverse complement strand
GCCTTGATCTCTTCAACCACTGTCTGGGCGGTTAGATGTGTGCAAATCATCAGCAACAAGGGGGTTACCCATTGTCGTGTATTTTTAATGTGTGGCATAATATTGTAATTTCGCCGGCAAAGGTACGAATTTGTATCGATAAAACCAAATATATTTATCGTTAAAAGAAAAAAACGTCTTTTTTCTTTGTATTTCACATGATTTACACTACCTTTGCAGCAAATAATACGACACGAATATGCAGAAGCTAATCGAACTATACAAGCAGTGGAGTGGGGCGGAACCCCAGAATGTGCAGCAACTAACGGCAGGTGGAAGTAACCGTGAATACTATCGTATGACCTCTTCGGAGGGTAAGACGGTAGTGGGCTGTGTCGGTACCAGTCGCGACGAAAACCACGCCTTCATCTATCTGGCCAAGCACTTTGCGGAGTGTAAGTTGCCTGTACCGGAGATTCTGGCTGTCAGCAGCGACGAGTTGCGCTACATTCAGATCGATTTAGGTTCCATGTCGCTGTTCGATGCCATTCGTGGCGGTCGTGAGGCTGGTGGCCGTTATACGTTGAAAGAGCAAGAACTGCTACGTCGAACCATCCGCGAGTTGCCCAAGTTTCAGATGGCGGGTGCCGATGGGCTCGATTTTGCTAATTGCTATCCCCAGCCGGCTTTCGATAGTGATTCTGTGCTCTTCGACCTCAACTACTTTAAATACTGTTTCCTGAAGGCCACCGAGATTGACTTCCATGAGTTAAAGCTTGAGGCAGACTTCCGCCTGCTGGCCAAGGACCTGACGAATGCTGATGACCCTCAGGGCTTCCTTTATCGTGACTTCCAGGCACGCAACGTGATGCTGAATAGTGAGGGACGTCCGTTCTTCATTGATTTTCAGGGCGGTCGCAAGGGACCGTACTACTATGACTTGGCTTCGTTCCTGTGGCAGGCTTCTGCCAAGTATCCTTATAAGGTTCGTCGCGAACTGGTCTATGAGTACTATAACGCCTTGAAGCAGTTTGCCGAGGTGCCGTCGCCCCATCATTTTGTAGACCGTCTATCACTCTTCGTACTGTTCCGTCAGTTACAGGTACTGGGTGCTTACGGATTCAGAGGCTATTTCGAGCGCAAACTCCACTTCATCGAGTCCATCCCGCCCGCTATGCAGAATATCCGTGAGTTGTTGGACGAGCGCAATTTCCCCTATCCGTATCTGACCGATATCCTACGCCAGTTGACGGAAATGCCTCGTTTCCAGCAGATTCAAACAGCAGTCAGTCGTGCTGACGGTTATAAGACGACTGATAAGAACCCGTACAAGCAGCATCCGCAGGATGGTCCTGCGACATTCTCGAAATATGACGCTCAGGGTCCGCTGGTGGTGCGTGTGTACAGCTTCTCCTACACCAAGGGCATTCCCGAGGACGAAAGTGGCAATGGTGGCGGTTATGTGTTCGACTGCCGTTCGACACACAATCCAGGCCGTTATGAGCCATATAAACAATTGACAGGTCTCGACGAGCCAGTTATCCGATTCTTGGAGGACGATGGTGAGATTCTGACATTCCTCGACAGCGTCTATAAGTTGGCTGATGCCCATGTACGCCGCTATATCCAGCGTGGTTTCACTTCATTGATGTTCTGCTTTGGCTGTACGGGTGGTCAGCATCGTTCCGTGTATAGTGCCCAGCACTTGGCTGAGCATATCCATGAGAAGTTCGGTATTGAGGTACGCATCTGCCATCGTGAACAAAAAATTACCCAGACGCTGAGTACTGGGTAATCTTCCAATTGTTTATATTTCTGACGCTTATCGCCAGCTAATCTTCTTGCCGTTCTGGATGTAGATTTTGCCTGCTTTTGGTGTCTTTACCTTGTTGCCCATCAGGTCGTAGATGTCGTGATTGGCTATTGTCTCACTCTTGACGTCCTTGATGCCTGTTGATGTGCCAAGGATAGGTTCAATGTTCAGTGCGCTCGATGTCATGTTGAGCGTCAGCACATTGCCGTTAACCTCTTCAGTCTTTCCACCGCTTAGTTTCCAACCCTTGACTTCCTGACCTTCAGGAGCAGTACCGGTGATGACGAGTTCGCGGTTGGCAAAGAACTTGCCGTCGAAGGTCTTGCTTGATACGTTGATGCCGTTGATGGTGAGGGCAACGTCCTGTGCTGTCTTGTTGACGGTCAGAGCTACGGGAGAGCCCAGCTTCCACTGGTCGCCTATGAACTTGTAGAAGTTTTTGGGACGGCCTTCAGCCCAACTCTTGGCACTATTGAACTTGTTGGTAATGTCGGCACGGTTGTCGGTTTGCCAAGGTCCCCAACCGGCATTGTACTTGTTGCGGTGTGCTACGAACTCCTCCATAGCTTCGGCCATGATGAGGTCGATGACTTCGGCTGTTCCCTTACCGTTCAGGAAGTCGCCCATAAAGACGCTGCACTTGTCAATGAACATCTTCAGAATGTTGGGATCCTCCAGCATGTTCTTCAGCAGGCGGGTGGCAGGCTCGGTGAAGGCCCACGCATTACCGCTGTCATAGCTTGGATTGTAAAGTAGCTTGATGGTGTTGTAGTCGTTCTGTCTGCCGTAGAGTCCAAGTCCGAAGTCGGTATCCTTGACAATTACACGGAATCTCTTGGGCAGACCTGAATCCTTGTCGTCATCGTTAGGACGCCAGAAAACGAGGTTGTTGCCAGGGAAGTCGATGTTGCCGTAGAAGAAGTTCATGGCAATGACGTTCAGATATTCGTTGACGTCCAGCCACTGCTCATATTCAGCTAGGGTGTGGCCCTTCTCACTATAGAAAGCCTTGAATGCTTCGTAGAAGTCAGCAGTACCTTCCTTAAACTCCTCTTCGAACATGTCCTTATTATTAATCTTCTCATGCGAAATCTCAATCAGGTCGAGATCCTCAAGACCGTTGTAGTTGCTGTAGATATTGTCCTCGTTGGAACGCTCACGGATGTTCAGCATACCCATATACTGACCGTTGATGTAAAGCACGGCTGTGTGGCCTGCCTGCCAGTCAAGGTCTGCGTGGCCAGCCATGGTTCGCTGGATAATGAGGTCGCGGAAATACAGGTCGGAGAAGTCGTTACCGCCATCGCGCAAAGAGAATGACTTGAACTCAGTGATGCCAGGCTTCTGGTCGGGGAAGAATTCGTAGGAGTAACGCTTCTTGTCGGGGTCGAAACGCTTGTTTGCATAGAACACCATTGATTTTAGGGCATTCGAACGCGACTGTCCGCCCTGGATACGTGTCTCGCCGAGCTGGTTGAAAGCACTCTCAGCATTCTCGGTAGGGAAGAACTCGATGTTCATTGGACGACGCCAGTCACACTTTTTCTTGTCTTCCTTGCTGTTGTTGTATTTGAAGAGACCCAGTGAATCACCACCGTTCAGATATCTGTCATCAATCTGAACAGAGAAGATGGGCACTGTCATCGTTCTTGGATGGAAAATGTACGATTGGGCCGTGCTGACGGGTGAGAGATAGCCGTCGCAGAACACCTTTGCACGAATTACCGTTGTCTTGGCGATGTTGATGGCTTTCGAATATTTCGTGCTGTTAGCCTTTGGTTCGCTACCATCAGTGGTATAGGTGATGTAGGCTCCCTCGGGAGCTTCTTCGGGCAGAATCAGCGTGAGGCTCAGAGCGGTATTGCTCACACGACCATTCTCGCTGAATATAGGAGCGCCTAAGATATTCTTGGTGGTCTTGCCGCAGTTAGCCTTTCCTGGGGTGGGAGTGAGCTGATAGCCCCACTTGTCGGCTCCGTCAGTCTCACGACCGTAGGCGATATCGGGGGCTGGCATCTTCTTCATGTCGGCAGGCAGACTGTCTACTGGCTCACTGTTTTTGTCTTTGAATAGGTAAACGGTACAGCCCTTGCCTGACTCCAGACGGAAGTCAGTGTGAAGACGCTTATCCTCCAAGCCTTCCTTGTCACAATAGATGATGACGTAACCTTTGGCGGCTACGGTCTTATCGGGCAACTGCCAGGCTTTTTTTACCTTGTTCTTGTTGCTAATCTGGTAGTCTTTGAGGTTGATAGCCTGATCGCTGGGGTTATACAATTCAACCCAAGAGTCGGGAAACTCATGGATGTCGTCTATGATGGTCTCGATATTCGACTGCATGATTTCGTTGATTTTCAATGTTTGTGCTGAAGCACTGCCACAAAAAAGCGTGGCCATGAATAGTGTAATAAATTTCATGTTGGTTATGTTTTTTTTGAATTGTCCGTACAAAGATATAAAATATTTATAATTCGTAATTCATAATTCGTAATTATTTTGTACCTTTGCAACCTGAAGTAAAGAATATGAAACAAACGATGATATTGGCAGCGGGACTTGGCACCCGTTTGAAACCCCTGACGGACACGATGCCAAAGGCGTTGGTGGCTGTTGGAGGAACGCCTTTGCTTGATATCAACATCCGTAAACTCCAGTCTCAGGGTTACGATCGTTTTGTGGTCAATATCCATCATTTTGCCCAGCAGATTCGTGACCATGTGGCCCAACAGGACTATGCATCGTTAGTGCATTTCAGCGACGAGACCGATGGCCTGCTTGAAACGGGTGGAGGACTGAAAAAGGCACAGCAACTGTTTCGTGACGACGAACCAATTCTTATTCATAATGTCGATATCTTGGATAATGTCGACTATGATTGGTTTGCGCGCCAGCATCAGACAGACGAAGATGCCGTGTTGCTGGTCAGTAAGCGTCAGACAAAGCGCTATTTGCTTTTTGACAATGCGATGCATCTGATGGGTTGGAAGAACATCGAGACAGGCGAAATCAAGAGCCCTTACGAATATGTCCGTCGTACAGGCCTTTCGCAGCATGGCGAGCCGCTGAACATGTTTGCCTTCTCCGGCATTCACAGTTTCTCGCCCCGTTTGTTCCCACTGATGGACCGCTTCCCTGATAAGTTCAGTATCATCGACTTCTATCTCTCCGTGTGTCATCGTTCACGCATTGTCGGCTTGGTCAAGAACGACCTCGATGTCCTCGATGTAGGAAAATTGGACTCACTGGAACAAGCGGAGGTCTTCATTAGTAATCATCATTTCTCTGACCAAGGTCAGAGTGTGGCGTTGCAATCTAATTCCTAATTACTAATTTTCTAATTTAAATAATATATGCAAAAGATTATTATTCTCGATTTCGGTTCGCAGACTACGCAGCTCATAGGCCGTCGTGTGCGCGAACTCGACACCTTTTGCGAGATTATGCCCTACAACAAGTTCCCCAAGGACGACCCTGAGGTGATTGGCGTGATATTGAGTGGCTCGCCTTACTCAGTACACGACCCAGAGGCATTTAAGGTTGACTTGAGTCAGTTTGTTGGACGTCTACCAGTATTGGGTATCTGCTATGGCGCACAGTTCATTTCGCACATCTTGGGTGGTAAGGTGGAAAAGGCCGACTCTCGCGAGTATGGTCGTGCCAACCTTCAGACGGTAGACACTACGAATCCTCTCTTTAAGGGCTTTGAGCAGAACTCGCAGGTGTGGATGTCGCATGGCGACACCATTACAGCCATTCCCGACGGTTTCGAAACTATCGCTTCTACTAACGATGTGAAGCAGGCTGCCTATTGGTCTTCCTCTCCCCTCGGAAAGGGTCAGGGTGAGGCTTCCCTTTGGGCTGTTCAGTTCCATCCTGAGGTGTATCATACTCTGCAGGGTAAGACCTTGCTGAAGAACTTCGTGGTTGATATCTGTGGCAGTAAGCAGGAGTGGAGTGCTGCTTCGTTCGTTGACAGCACCGTGGCTGAGTTGAAAGAGCAGTTGGGGCAGGATCGCGTCATCTTGGGTCTTTCGGGTGGTGTTGACAGTTCTGTTGCTGCCGTGCTGTTGAATCGTGCCATTGGCCAGAACCTGACGTGTATCTTCGTCGAACACGGTATGCTGCGCAAGAACGAGTTCCAGCAGGTAATGGACGACTACCGTTGCCTGGGTTTGAATGTGATTGGTGTCGATGCCAGCGAGAAGTTCTTTGGCGACTTGGCTGGTGTTACCGATCCCGAGCAGAAGCGTAAGATTATAGGTCGCGACTTTGTCGAGGTGTTCAATGCTGAGGCTAAGAAAATTACGGATGCCAAGTGGTTGGCACAGGGCACTATCTATCCTGACCGTATCGAATCGCTGAATATAACGGGTAAGGTTATCAAGAGTCACCATAACGTGGGCGGTCTGCCCAAGGAGATGCACTTGCAGCTTTGCGAACCGCTGAAGTGGCTGTTCAAGGACGAGGTGCGTCGTGTGGGGCGCCAGTTAGGCATGCCCGAGCACCTGATAACCCGTCATCCTTTCCCAGGTCCTGGCCTGGCCGTTCGTATCTTAGGCGACATCACGCCTGAGAAGGTACGCATCTTGCAGGATGCCGACGATATCTATATCCGCGGTCTTCGTGAGTATGTCGATACCGATGGCGATACATTATATTATAAGGTATGGCAGGCAGGAGCTATTCTGCTTTCAACTGTTCGCAGCGTTGGCGTTATGGGTGATGAGCGTACTTATGAGCACCCCGTTGCACTACGCGCCGTTACTTCGACGGACGCTATGACGGCTGACTGGGCTCATCTGCCTTATGACTTTATGGCCAAGGTGTCAAACGAGATTATTAATAAGGTACGTGGCGTCAACCGCGTTTGCTACGACATCTCATCAAAGCCACCTGCAACAATCGAATGGGAATAAAGAATTATATTGGGATATCGGCCTTGGCGATAGCGGTGCTGTCGTGCAAAGGTAAGGCGAGTGGTGCGCAGTCAGAGCCAAGGGATACTGTTGTGCCTGTTGAGGATAAAGCGCCTGCGACGGAAACAAAGGCGGACACTGTTGCGAAAAAGACTGTGTCAGATGAAGGCTTCCCATCGACCTACGAGCAGCCTAAGGAGAGAGTGCTGGATGTGTTGAAAGATTACAATGCCCACATGTCCGACTATAATACCACAAGTGTAGAGGCACTTGGTATGGGGGCCCAAGGAAACCGTTTGCTGCTAAACTTTAGCGTTTCGGACATAGGTTTCAACCTGAGCGACAAAGCGAAGTTGAAGAAGCAGGCTCGTGAGTTGATTGAGTCAATGCCGATAGACCGCCAAACGGCATGGCGCTGTATACCTGATGAAGGTTACGAACTGATGGTAACCTTCGTCGGTAGGCAGTCGAACAAAATCGTATCGGTGGTATTTACAAAAGAGGAGCTAAAGGAAATGCTATAATTATATTTGTAGTTCTTTTGAGTACTGCCATGTAACAGTAGAAACAAAAAAAGCTAGCCAGAAGGCTAGCTTTTATAATGAGTGTATGTATCGGATTAGTTACCGCTACCACCAGAGTGTGCAGAAGCACCCTGACCATTATCAGAAGTAACAGTTACTGTTACTTCACCATAAACGTCAGTGTAGTAAATAAGCCTACCTGATCTGATAGTATAGTGGAGGACATCTTGAGTAATGGTAATGGTACCAGTGCCAGCTGATGTGGCCTTGAACTCTGTTACAACAGGTACTTTTGCCCAAAAACTACCGAACACTGCCTGATGCCATCTGAAGAAGAAACCTCCACTAACTGAAGACTTCCAACCAAAATATCTCTCATAGTTGAACTCATTCTCTCCTTCGTTAATGTTGATGCTCTGATGATCAACAAGGGTAATAATATCTTTTGTAAATATATTGCGTGTCTTTACACCAACGTTATGAGCAGAGAAGTGTTTAACCTTGAAGGTTACATAGCCGTTATCATCAACGGTATACGTATCACCGTTTACTTCGACCTCTGCACCTGCAGCTTCTTTTCCGATATAAGCCTGCAGAGTTGCACCTTCACCTGAGAATTGAGTGCCATCAGGCTTACATTCCAAAGTAACAGCAGGAGTAACCTCCTCTTCAGCAAGCTCTTCATCCTGAGCTACAGGAAGAGTGTAAGCAACAACCGAGAACTCCTGGCTACCTGCCAAAGCATCACCATTTCCATCAGTTACAGTAGTAGATGCGGGGATGGTCAAAGTAGCAGGAATCTCCTCCTTTGTACCTTCAACTTCTGCGGCTGCATCGTTCTTGACAACGATTTCAGCAGTAGTCGTAGTACCAGTTATAGCAAGGTCTGATACTTTCTTAGCGCTCTTACTATCAGCATCCACATAGTTAAGAACAATAATAGAAGAAAGCTTTTCCTCAGTAAACTCAACGTCTACAGTCTGAATCTTAGAGGGAAGGAAATTGCCAGAACCTTTAGCTGTAGCTATTACAGTGTATTTCGAATCTTTAAGATTCTCGAATACCACTTCGCCACCTGCTGCGGGAATGTCCTTGATTTGTGATCCAATTTTAACTTCCGTAGCCACGTTAGACTGAACGGCAATAGAATAAGTTACTACACCAGTCTCGATTTCTGTAACGTCTGTCGATGCAGAGTCGTCATGACACCAGCATGATGAGAACAATGTGCTTGCTGCAAACATAGCAACAACGAGTGAAACAAATTTAGTTTTTTTCATAATTAAATAATTTAAACGTTTAAAAATTATACATAAAAGTTATCATAATTCTCCATTTAGAATCTTCTGAGTGTATTGCGCCACATGAACAGGTTGCCAATAGTGGGCTGATCGGTTCTCGTCTGGCCGTGTTTCGATTATTTTACCCATGCTCTCGATGTAGTACTTATGATACGATTGCATCGAGTACTCCCAATCGAAATAGTCGGCCAATTTCAAGCGTATAGCGCCTTTGCGCATCTGTTTTTTGTGGCCGAGTGGAATAGCGAAGTTGAACCCCGCATTTTTCTCTCCACCTGTCAGAATTCCATAGACACCGACGGTATAGTCTGCCAGGTGACGACTTATATCCATTCGGGCACCATAGTCACCAAACACGAATCGGCCACCTGTTACCTGAGTCTGCAACTTCGTGTAGGGCTCATAATACTCTGCTTTACCCATGAAGCTTAGCTTGTCGGGTGCCTTGATATCATAATGACCATCATCGTTCATGACGGCATCACCGGTGTAGCTAACCTCGGCACCTATCGTCAGGCTGGGTGTTGCGTGATAGGCCAGGCGTAAGTCTACACCAACGCGATCAAAGAAGAAGAAACCACCAGCCAAGGTTGCTTGCCAACGACCATTATGAGAGGTGATATCTTGTGCAATATCGGCAATACCTACACGCACATACTTCATACTCTTCAAACTCTCTAATCTATAGCTTATAGGAATAATAGCCTGCAATGTGATGTGGTTACCCTTCCAAAGGCTTGTTTCAATTGCTGGTGCCAACGATACTGCATATTCGAATGGTATGTCTAAACGATGGTTCATCCAGGTGAACATCGGATAAACGGTTAAGTCAATCTTTCTTGCAGAACTATTGGTGGTCTTTGTGGGCTGCGTGGCAGCAGCAATGTCATGATAGTCATAACCGCCCTTAACCGCCCATTTCCCGTCAGTCTTCGTTGCAGTCAAAGCCATCTGAGGCATCTGGTTTTCCAAAAGCATCACCTTGAAAGTGACCACATTTGGGTAGATGCGTCCCAGTTCCTCAATTCCGACGGCTGCACCTTGATAGGTACCACGATAGCTTGACGACTCCATGGCCACATAGACCATGCCATCGCCCTGCTCTGTTACGCGTACGTTCTCAAAACCCAGAGCCGCCAACCTTGCAGCAGCATCTTCAGCAGTCCCGGCCAACACGCTAAGCATCGGCGGGAAGAGAAGCATCAGGGTTATGATTTGTTTTTTATTCATACGCGTGTACTTAATACTTTATTAATATGATATTGTATACTGATAACTCAACGTGGCATTAATGCCCTTAAACTCTCTGGTAAAACAGGTTACATTCAGATGACGAAAGAGGAAAGCACCAATGCCCACATTGTATCCGTGGGTATCATATTCGCCCATTACCCGCATATCCGGAAAGAAATCGGGTGCAAAGCTCAAACCACCCATGACACCGTCATAAGCAATACCCTTTTTGTATGGACGAGCATAGCCTACAGTGGTCTCGAAAGTACCAACAGCTTGTATGGGGAAGTGTTTTGATAACACACCATAATAGCAGGCATAAAAATTTGAACTGCCACTACCTTCAGAATAGAAGTCGTTAGCACCAAGGACCACCGATGGCCAATATTTACCTTCTTTCAGTGGACGTATGCGAGCCGAAACAGAACGATCCAAATTGGTAAAAGGACCCGTTTTGCCATTTCTTTTGAGGCTGTATTGATATTCACGAATGGTCTCACGGAACGTTAACTCCATCCAAGAGAATGGGGTAAACGTCACATAAAACAAGCCTGTATAGTAATGCTTGTCATAAAGCAACTCTTTCTGAATCAAGCTGGCACCACCATCAAAGGTTCCTGCCGGACGCATATCGGCTGTTGGAACATTCATCATGCCATTAGTACCAATCACGGTCTGAGCATTGATGGGAATGCATGTCACAAAGCATAAGATTGTGGAGCAATACTGCTTCACCAACGTCTCATTACAATTAAAAAAATACGTCAATCTCATACTTTTTGATTCTTTAGGGGCCAAAGGTACGCATTTTATTTGATATTTCAAAGAAATAAACTTTTTTTTTACGCTCAATCGTGCATTTTTTGATATGAAACAAGGAGTGTGTTGTTTCCGTGACAGAGGAACGATAGAGCCTATACCTCAGAAATAATTGTCGGTTCCTTGTTTGAAAAGTAAAAGTATTTCATATATTTGAAGTCAGTTCCTAATCACGATTTTTCGTGAGATAATAGCACCGTCTTCTGCACGGCTGACGGCGATGCAGGGGCCTTGGGCATGTTCTGCCGTCAGTCGAATACCATTAAGTGAAAAGAGCTCGGTAGAGGTCGCTTGGCGTGTGGCATGTGGCGTTTTGACAGCCGTCGTATTGCCACCCATGCCTGATGGGGCCTCAGGGTTGACGGTGATGCATAACTTGTCAATACTGGCACCGTCCTCACGTCCGCCAATCACCAGTTTGTGCTGGCCTGCCTGCAGCATTTTGCTGCCAATGAGTTTCCACTCCCAACCACTAGTCACGATACCGTTGGCAAAACGGTTATTTTCGAGTGACTCGTCGATACCCCAATAGTAGCTATCATCATCGTATGATGGACATTTTACCCGCCCGTATACATAATAGGTGCCAGCCTTGGCAACCTTGAATGTTGTAGCCAGCATATAAATGCTGTCTGTGGGGGCGGGCGTGGTCTGTGTCACCGTCTCAAGACATTTGCCAGCAGAGGCAGTGGCGTCTGATACCAGACGGAACGCTGTGCCAACGGTATTAGTGCGCAGGTCTTCAGCCTCCATCCATAGGGCTGCGTCATCGTAGGGCTCTTCGGGGTCTTCTGCGTCAGACACAGGGTCTGTCTTGGTAAAGAGGTTCAGGTCTATGCAACCACCCATTGTCTCATAGCCCTTGGCATTCAGGTGCAGCCAGTCATTCTCGAAAAGGAACTGCGACTGCATGGCGATGGTGTCTTGTGGATTACGTACGGCTTTGTCAAAATCTATTACTCCATCCAGCATCTTCGTCGTGCGAACCCACTTGTTGATAGTGCTTCGACCATTTTCGTGATCAGCCGAATAGTAGTTGTTGCCCTTAAATGGGGTAATTGTGGCTCCAAAGACGTAGATGCCTTTTTGATGGGCCTCACGGATAATCTGCTTGTAGACCTCAATAATGCGCTTGGCTGTCTGCACACCATTCTGTGCACCGCCCAAGTCGTTGACAGCTTCAAAGAGGATGATCCATTTGACACCCTCCTGTCCGAATAAGTCGCGCTGATAACGGCTTGATGCCGTAGGACCTAAGCCGCCTGCCAGCACACAGTTGCCACCAATACCCATGTTGAGTACGCCTACCTGAGTGGTCGGTTCGTTAGCCAACAGTCGACGTGAGAGTACGTCGGCCCAACGGTTCTGCTCGTTGGTGGTAGAACCACGTCCGTCAGTAATCGAGTTGCCTAAGATGGCTACGGCGCCTGCCGTTTCGGGTGCCTCGACCTCCAGTGCCAGGATGTTGTACCAGTGGTCAGTCTTCGTAGCATTGCTGAAGTCGGTGGTATTACCTGATTTCAGATATGATGTGGTGCGTGAGCCAGGATGTCCGCTGACGCTCGTCGACGATGCAGAACCGTAGTGAATGGTGATGGCTACATTCTGACGACCATTCAGTTGGAAGTTGACGGGGTCCGATACGGCCTTGCCCTTGGCAGGCATGGTGACACCAGCCTTGCCGTTAAAAGTTAGGCTGACGGTCGATGACTCGTCAATCTCACTGCTACTACCCGCTGTCTTGGCATAAGCCAACTCTACTGCCTTAATCTCAGTGCTGCCCGTGCTGAACTCGTTGGTTAGTTTCAAGCGTACCTTCTCGCCACCTATTGATACCTGCACAATCTGGCGCAACGAGTTGTTGCCCAATCCAGGCGATGGGGGATTGTTGTTGTTCTCAACCAGTTGTGGGGCTGTACCCCATGTCCCTACCCAGTGGTTGTCACCAAATGCCATGGTTGCCGTCAGCAGGCAGACCATCATCAATACTGTTTTCTTCATCGTTTTATGTTTTTAAGTTCTAATTAGTTTCTGAGTTCTTTTACTTGACAATCTCGTTAGCGCGAGCCAGTGCGAGGTCGATATGGTTGCAGATGTTCTCCTCGCCCAACAACTCCTGGAAGTTGTTACGCTTCAACACGGCTTCGACTTTGGGGTTGACACCTGATAGGACGACGGTGATGCCTTCCTTCTGACTCATGCGGCACATATTCTCAAGGTTGTGCAATCCCGTTGAGTCAATGAACGGCACCTTACGCATACGGATGATGCGCACCTGTGGACGACTGCCGTAGCGTGCCATGATGTCCTCGAAACGCGTACCAGCACCGAAGAAGTAGGGACCGTTGATTTCGTAGACCTCGACACCCTCGGGAATGGTAAGATGCTCCAGGTTGCCACGTTCCATGTCGGCATCCTCGTTCAGGTCTATCTCGTTGAGTACGGCATGTACCTCAGTGGTTTCAGCCATACGGCGCATGAATAGCAGACAAGCGCAAACCAGTCCGAACTCAATGGCGACGGTCAGGTCGAAGATGATGGTCAGGAAGAATGTCAGCAATAGTACGGTGACATCGCTCTTCGGATTGCGACGCGCCATAGCCAGGAACGAACGCCAACCGCTCATGCCGTAAGCTACGACAACCAGTACACCAGCCAGACAGGACATCGGGATGTACTGTGCCAGAGGCATAAGGAACAGGAAAATGAGCAACAGCACCACAGCATGGATAATGCCTGCGATAGGTGTGCGACCGCCATTGTTGATGTTGGTCATGGTGCGGGCAATGGCGCCAGTTGCAGGAATACCACCAAACAGGGGCGATGCAATATTGGCAATACCCTGTCCGATAAGTTCAGTATTCGAATTGTGGTGATCGCCAATGACACCGTCTGCCACGGTGGCCGAGAGCAACGACTCGATAGCACCCAACACGGCAATGGTAACGGCAGGACCAACCAGTCCTTTGATAGTCTCCCACGTCAGGTCGGGTACGACGGCACCAGGCAGAGTGGAGTTAATGCTGAAGCGGTCGCCAATGGTCTCGATGCTGGTCACGCCAGCATACTGCTTCAGCAGCAAGGCGGCTATGGTCATGACGATGATGGCGACCAGCGAACCTGGCAATGCCTTGAGTGGTGACAAGTGGAAAAGGCGTGCCAACATCGGCCACGAGGCAATGATGACTACGCTGCCAATGCCAACAATGGCGCTCCACAAGTCTATATTACCTATATTATATATATAAGCTCCCCATTTTTCGATGAAGTCAGCAGGCACACTGCTCATCTCCATACCCAGCAGGTCCTTGACCTGGGTCGTGAAGATGGTGACGGCAATACCGCTGGTAAATCCCACTACAATGGGGTAGGGGATATATTTGATAATCGTGCCCAGACGTAACACACCTAGCAGGATGAGGAATACACCAGCCATCAGTGTGGCTATGGTCAGACCTGTGATGCCGTATTGGCTGATAATGCCAGCAACGATGACGATAAAGGCACCTGTAGGTCCGCCAATCTGTACTTTTGAACCACCGAACACTGAAATCATGAGTCCAGCTACAATAGCGGTGATGATACCCTTCTCGGGCGACACACCACTGGCAATACCAAAGGCAATGGCCAATGGCAGGGCTACGATGCCCACAATGACGCCAGCCATAAGGTCGGCTGTGAATGTCTTTTTGTCGTAATGCTTAATGGCCGATAAGAATTTCGGCTTGAAATCTAATGTCTTTTCCATCTATTATCCTAAAATTCGATTTTCGATTGCAAAATTACGATTTATCGAGAGCAAAACAAAATGAATCTCATTTTTTTTGCCGAGATTTAGTAACTTCGCCAAATTTTTGGCAAAGTTATACAAAAAATATAAGGTGGCAAAACAAATTGCCACCTTTAATACATATTAGCTGTGTTTTTCTTGATTTACTTCGTTTTCAGTAAGTCGCGAATCTCAGCCAGCAGTTCTTCCTGCGTAGGACCCTTTGGAGCCTCTGGAGCGGGCTCTTCCTTCTTTTTCAGCTTGTTCATGGCCTTAATCATCAGGAAGATACAGAAAGCTATGATGATGAAGTCAATAATATTCTGAATGAATATACCGTAGGCAAACACCGATGCACCAGCCTCCTGAGCCTCGGCCAACGTCTTGTACTTTACGTCGTCCGACAGGTTGACGAATAGGTTTGTGAAATCGATACCGCCCGTTGCCAAACTGACGATTGGCATGATGACGTCGCTTACCAGACTTGTCACAATCTTACCGAATGCACCGCCGATGATGACACCGACTGCCATGTCCATTACGTTGCCTTTCATGGCAAACTCTTTGAACTCTTTAATAAATCCCATAGTCCTAAATTTTAATGTTACGTATATTGTTTAATATAAAAATTGCAATCTGCGTTTTACAATCTCAGCCTCCGATTCTTGATTTATCTCATCTTTCATCTTTCATTTTTCATTTTTAATCATAATTAAGACTGATTTCGGATGCAAATATAGAAAATATTTCGTAACTTTGTGCCCGAAATCGAGAAAAAGTAGTTCAAAAAACATCATTTTTGATATTTCAATAGGAATTTTAATAACCCTTTAAATAAAAAATTAGGTAAAATGACAAAAGTAGCAATTAACGGTTTCGGCCGTATCGGTCGCCTCGCTTTCCGTCAGATGTTCGAGGCTGAAGGTTATGAAGTAGTAGCAATTAACGACTTGACAAGCCCCAAAATGC
>JAFVHO010000124.1 GCA_017474485.1 Prevotella sp. | reverse complement strand
CCTTCAGCTCTGTCACCTCAGCCTGAAGCTTCTTCACGGCGCTGCCATCCTTCAGCGAGTCGAGCATCTCCTTGATATCCTCCTTGGTCATCGCCTCCAGTCGTTCCAGCCCTACGTGGACCATGAAGCCCTCCAGCAGACTTCGGGCGTTGAAGTACATATAGCCCTCGTCGTTCACTTCCAGCATATAGCCGTTCGTCATCGTTCTCAGCAGAATTGCGAGTCTTTGATTCTGTTCTTTGGTCTGTTCCTTCTCTGTAACAGGAGCCTTTTCAACATACTTATTCATAACTGTCATAATTTAAAATGTTCGTAATTTCGATACTCTCTGCCTCCTCATCCGGCTCGAACATCGCGGCCAGATCTATCAGCGTTCCTACGTAAATAATTCTCCGTTTCATAACTTTTTTATTTTGCTTTTGATTCTGATTTCTGATGCAAAGGTAGGGTGTTTTTCAATGCAAAATATAGATTTTTTCGAGTTATCAAGGCCCACTATACGCCACTATACGTACAGCCCATTTTTGCTATACGCACTCTACGCACAGCCTGCTTTTTGGCACAAAAAAAAGCGAGCAGAAACTAATCTGTTCGCTTAAAAACTGTTTTGTTTTGACTGCTAAATCGTCTTCAGCCGCTTATATACATCTATTATTATTGTGGCATTCGCAGCATAACGGTTCTTGTCGCCCTTAAACCTGTTCTTCCAAACGGTAATCTCGTTCAACGGCGGCAACTTCTCCTTATCCATATACCAGGCGTTGGCTTCCCTGCCCAACAGCTGCGTGTAGTTGTGGTATCTGGCTTCGCCCTCCTTCGTCACATCAATCCTCGTCAACATTTCAGGCACCAACGCCTCCATATCGGCAAAGAAGTCAGCATAGCCGCCCATCACTGCCAACTGCTGCTTGTAATAGCGGTAGCCAGCATAAATGCAGAACCACCCACGCCCACTGGTCGTGTCAATCTGCGGCGTCACCTCCCTCAGCATCGCTATCAGTTTGGGCTGTTTCTCCTCAGAGCCAAACTTCGCCATGTCGAAGAATTGCAACCGCCGAGGCACAAACACCTCCTCAGCATTCTGAACATCGTCATCTGTCTGACGGCCCATGTGTATATGCTGGTGTTCTATCTTGGGTTGATAGTTCAGTATCCAGGCAAACTGGTTGTTTACCGTTGGCTTATTGCTAATATCGTCCTTACTCATCATCCAATCGTTTAGTTTCCTGTGTTCCAAAAGGCGGTGCTGGCAGGTCAATGTTTTGATTCTGAATCTGGGGTTGGTAGTTCTCAACATGGGATATCACAGTCGCAGGCCTTTCTGCCGCCTTTTCCACTGTTTCCATCATCTTGTCCTGCTTCGCCTCCTGCCTGTCCTGCTGTTCCTTCTGCTGAGCCAGTATCTGCTCCTCAATCTTTGGCGCTGACTTCTGCCATTCAGGATGCCAGGCCAGCAACGTAGATACACCTCCGAACATCCCCAAGGCAATTTTCGTGGGAAATTTCAGAAAAGAACTTTCCAGATCCTTCATCGAGAACTTGCCGGACTCTGGCATACACGTCTCATAGTCCGACTCTATCATCGGCTTCATCTCGATATCCAACTGTCTGCATGTCAATTCCCTCAGCATCAGTAGCGTCAGAATGGCATCCAGCGCCTTGCGAGGCGTATTCATATAGTACAGGCGGGAGAGCACTACATCCCGTTTGCCGATATCGTTATACAACTGACCAGGCAATTGGCGTAATTTCTCGTCAATATCCCTCAGTCCGCCCCAAAGCTGTCCTTCATTCACCAACCACCACTGCGTCCACAACCGTTTCATCTCCTCAGACTCCAGCCGCTCTGTCCACCACTCAGAGGCCCGCTCCGTCAGCGCCATGCGACCACATATCGATGTACGCTGTTGCTTCAGCTGTTCGCTTAACAGTCGCACATCTTTGTCCTGGGCTTTCTCCAGCTGCGCAATAAACTGTGATCGTGCCTCGCGCGACTCACGGCTCAGATCGTGGCAACTGCCCTCCAACCAAAGACCAAGATAAATTTTCAGGTCTACGATGTCGGCCTCGTCTATATTCGTCATTAGGTGCTTTTTCAGTATGTAGTATGCCTCTTTCGCAGCCAGCACCTGCTTATGGGGCGACAGTCTCATCATATCGTCCTTGAGCCACATGCCCCATTCTATGGCCGATGATTGTAGCGGCAGAATGTCTGTCAGTTCCTCTGCCTCTACTACAATCGTCAGATGCCCATGCTGCTTGATGGTCACATCCTCCACACGCGCAAACAGAATCGGATCTTCGCTCTGTGCCAGCAGACTCTTCACCTCGCTCACACATTCATCAGCCACACGGCCAATCCTATTTCCCTTCGAAAAAGCCATAATGCAATCAGGGTTAAACAGGTTGCTGGGCTCAGCAAAGAGCGACACCAGCGGTCTTTCACGGTCTATCTTTCTTAGAAGTTCGCGCGTGCGCACATGCATCTCCTCCGTGTCCAGCAACCCTAAGGTCTCGGCTTCAGGATTAGCAGCATAATGCACGCCCGATATTCTAAAACGATATTCCTTCATACTCTTTTCTAATGCCCCACAAAGGTACAAAAAATCCCACATTCTATTTACGATGTGGGAAAATTATTAAGAAGAATTAGGAAATAGCTTTATATTCGCAACCTCACCACAATACTTACACTGTACCCGTATGGATCTTTCGTCAGTTCTTGTGCCAAGTCGCTCGTTTCATCAGGAAGTGTACGCTACCCCAACGACTCTCCGCTTTCTTCTCTACAATATCCCTGCCCAAATCCCAATAAAACTGAAGCATCTCCTGATTTACCTTCACAGCTGCCTTTATCTGACTTCTGCGATATCGTGAACTCAGATCTTTTATCCAAAGAATATAATCTTGGTCTAATATACTTATCGATTTACTCATATTCAATCCATTTTCGTCTACAAAGTTACATTTTATTTTCGTAACTTTGGAAGAAATCGCAGAATTTCTTTGTATAAAGGCAGTCTGGAGGATTGAGGAAAAACTGGGTTACGAATTGTCGACCGTACTCAATTCCACATTCTGCTATAAACTGCGTCAAAGAACACCCGACGGTGAGCCACCAGCCGTACTATGACCCATCATCGGGTGCAAAGGTAATCATTCTATTTCAATTAAGCAAATCTATTCATACATTTTTCTTCCGAGCTTGCTCTCTGTTTCTGCAATCATTGTGGCATCTTATATGGCACCTGCCAGAAAGGTGCGTATTAGGCTACGTCCTATTACCCAATATCTGTGATGTATCGCACACATTGGGTACGCTCACATGAGTTTTCTCAACTCCTCTGGTTCAGGAAGTATACCTTGGTATTCCTTGGGTAACTCTGAAGATGTGCGATAGGTTGCTACACCCATTGGCTTGTTGATGTCTCGGAATGCGAACTCCACCGTTTTTGAATCTCTGTCCTTGCAGAGAATAATTCCGATGGAAGGATTCTCATGAGGCAGTTTCACATACTCGTCAAGTGCTGAAAGATAGAAATTCAACTTCCCTGCATACTCCGGTTTGAACTCACCCCGTTTCAATTCGATCGCGATTAGTGCCTGAAGGCGGCGATTGAAGAACAACAAATCTATGAAATACTCTTTTTCGGATACAACAAGACGATACTGATTACCCATAAACGAGAAATCACTACCCAATGCCATGATGAAGTTCTTGATATTGTGAACAATCTGCTGCTCTATTACACGCTCATCCGTCTCGTCGGGATCCTCAATGTTCACAAAGTCGAGCAGATATTCGTCCTTGAACGAGCGTAATGCCTTACTGCGCAAATCCACATTTGCAATGGTTGTTGCAAAGTTATTAGGCATGTTGCCACGCTTTCCAAACAAATCGTCCTTCATATAATATTTCAACTTGTCGCCATTCCAAAATCCAGTGGCACAATTCACGATATAGAACAATCGTTGCCCTACATCCTTCTTTTGGGCCAGTATCTCATAATGG
>JAFVHO010000123.1 GCA_017474485.1 Prevotella sp. | reverse complement strand
TTTGGGATATTACGCCCATTAGTTTTTTCATATTCATTACTGACAGCGAAGGCCACGACCTGCTCGACTCCACCTTTCAGAACAATCTTATCAAAGAAATTACCGTCAGCTATCAAGGCAAAACGTATCCTGTAGTTACAGAATACGAATACTACGAGAGGCTGTATGGCAAGGCTCAGACTAGGTTTTATATGCCAAACTTCTATGGTCTGGTTCTGCGAAATTACTGGGAGGATCACAAGAACTATGAGTTGGTGTTTGGAGAATTTGACGGTATGGAGAACATTGACAAGCGTGAAATCACCCTTAACTTGCCAGATGACCATCAAGCTGTACTTTCTTATAAGAATAGCTTTGAGTGGAAGTCCAATGGCGAACCAAATAAAAATACCGTCTTCTATCTTGATGGTCAGGAACTGAAAAGCAGCACTTACAATTTCCAGTATTCCGACAACGAAGGACTCAAATACATTCCAAGTAAACCCATATTATTAATGTAGACGCGAGGGTTATTAATGGTCGGACAACTCGTTGAACGCATACGAAAAAAAGACCAACGAGCGATGAACCAGCTCTATCAGATGTATGTCGAGGAGCTTTCATCGGTCTGCTATCGTTATGTGCCTGACGAAAACGACGCAAAGGATGTGCTGCAGAATAGTTTTATCAAGATATTCACATCAGTCACCACTATGGATTATCGAAGCGAAAAGGCCTTCAAGGGGTGGATGATGAAGATTGTGGCAAACGAGGCATTATCATTTCTAAAGAACAGGAAGAAAATGCTTTTTGTCGAGCAGGACATAGGGCAGGAAGAAGAAGAGCAGCAGGAGGATCCAGACCTGGAGCAGATTTCGTCTGACGAACTGCATCGGCTCATCAGCGAACTGCCTGCTGGCTATCGGATGGTGGTAAACCTCTATGTCTTCGAGGATTATTCGCATAGACAAATAGCAGAACTGCTCAGTATCAGCGAGCGCACATCTGCCTCGCAATTCTATTATGCCAAAAGGCTGTTAGCAAGGAAAATCAAGGAATTAACGAAGGACAAGCGATGAAAGAAAACTGGACAAACAGCATGAAGCAGAAACTGGAGGGGCATCAGATGACTCCACCTACAGGGCTGTGGGAAGGCATCAGCAGTGAGATGGGCTTCCAGAAAGAGTCTGTCACCAGAACTGTCACTATCAAGCGGTGGTTAGGGGCTGTTGCCGCTATAGCCATAGTCCTCGTAGGATTCTTTGCTATATATCAGAATGACCAAAGCGAACCTCTCCTACAGGCCTCTCGTACAGCCCAAACTCCTGAGTCTACTATTATTAATAAGGTAAGTCCAGAACGCCAACAACAGGCTCTTGCTGATGTTCGGCAGCGTGCAAACACGAAAGTCAATACACAGGCACCTGCTAAAGTTGTTTTAGAGGAAGAACAGGTATCACATAACATGTCCCAGCAAGGTTCTGACGACATGTCTCAACCAGCTTCTGACGACATTCCTCAGCAGAATTCAAAAGAAACGCCACAACAAAGTTTTGAGGATAATCAACAGCAGACTTCGATGTCAACTAATCGCCCTACCGCAACCGATCATCAGGCCACTGCCAATTATCAAACCAAACTTGCATCTGCCAAAAATGAACGTCATTCTTCGACATCAAAATTGGAGAAATGGTCTATAGGCCTGACTGCTTCTGGTGGTTTGCTTGCCCTCGTTCATCAAAATACATACTATTCTGGTGATTATTATGCTGATGATCCAAATAAATATCATTCGCCAGAAAATATTACAAATGGAAATAGACCAAATGAATATTTACATTACCCTGCGGATAAGCATCATCTGCCCATGCGTCTTGGTTTGAGTCTGCATTATCAATTAAACGATGCTTTAGCTTTACAAAGCGGCATCAATTATACTTATCTTTATTCAGAGTCTATCACACATATTGATAATCAGCACCTGCACTATCTGGGTATACCTATAGGCCTCTCATGGCAGCTATGGAAAACCAATGGTTTCAGCTTCTATCTCTCAGGTTCTGCAATGCTTGAGAAATGTCTCAATGAAAAACCTTGGCAATGGTCTTTGGGTGCTGCTGCTGGTGCCGAATATTCCTTTACCTCGCATGTAGGTGTTTATCTCCAGCCCTCATTAAGCTATTATTTTAACGACGGCACATCTTTCGAGCATTATTATAAAGAACATCCTTTAGCTCCTGCCATTGAATTTGGTCTTCGTCTGCATGTTTTCGACAAGTAACAAATCCTCGTTTTGTTTTTTTAACGCTCCTGCATACAAGATTTTACCGTTTCTTGTATTATATATGCAGAAAAAACTCAAAAATATGTAATGATGAAAAAGGAAACTATAGTATACTCTTCGTAGGCAAATTACTGGGAATCAATAAAACGTAATAAAGAAAATACGAAATGCATCCGTCGCGTCAGAACATTTGGCTGACACGACGGATACCTGCTACAAGGGCATCAATCTCTTCTTTCGTGTTATATAGGGCAAAGGAAGCACGGACAGTGCCAGAGATACCGAGACGGTCCATCAGGGGTTGGGCACAATGGTGACCCGTACGGACGGCAATGCCTAAGCGGTCGAGCAAGGTGCCCATATCAAGATGGTGGATGTCTCCTACATTGAAACTCACAACAGCATCTCGTCCCTCTG
>JAFVHO010000122.1 GCA_017474485.1 Prevotella sp. | reverse complement strand
GGATTCCTACAAGCAGGGCATCATTACCGATCCGCGGCAGATGGGCGGATATCCCGAGTACCGTTCATGGGAGCCGTATAAGGATAGCGATGGCGACGGCATGCCTGACGAGTGGGAGACACGCTATGGCCTGAATCCCAACAATGCAGGTGATGCTAATGGCGACTGCAACGGTGACGGATATACTAACATTGAGAAATATATCAACGGCATAGATCCCAGTACCAAGACTGACTGGCGCAACATGAACAACAACTATGACACCCTTGCTGCCAAGGGCAAGCTGATGTAAGCGTATGAAAAAAGTATTGTCTGCAGCCGTGCTATGGCTGCTATCCCTTACGGCAGGTGCCCAGACAGTGGCTCTGAACACCGAGGGGCAGGATACGGCCTATGTGGAAAATATTGTAAGCCGCTCTCAGAAAATTGTCGACGGGCTTGGCCTGACAGATGCGCAAAAGGCCGAAAACGTGCGGAACATCATTGCCAACCGCTACTTCTTGCTGAACAACATCCATTCGGAGTGCGACAAGAGGAAGCAATATGCTAAGGACTCCATCTCTGGGGCAGGAAGGCGCCAGCGTATCATAGAAGGTGCAGAACGTCGTCGCGATGCTGAACTCTACAAGCATCACTTCGAGTTGGTGTCAGCCCTAGCACTTTATTTGACGGACGAGCAGATTGACGCTGTGAAGGATGGTATGACCTATGGACGGCTAAAGCGCGATTATAATGCCCAACTGGAAATGATTCCCACGCTGACGGAAGAAGAGAAGGCGCAGGTACTTGCCTGGCTCAAGGAAGCACGCGAATATGCTATGGATGGTGGAGACTCGAAGCAGAAGCACTTCTGGTTTGACAAGTATCGTGGGCGTACCAACAACTGGCTTTCGTCACGTGGTTATGACTTGAAAAAGGAACGCGAGAACTGGCAGAAACGAATAGAAGAAGCTAAGAAGAAATGAACTGACACTAATGAAAGAAATCAGATATGTCGTTGTGGCCCTGTTAGGCCTGTTTATCATTCCATCGGTTGCCCAAGAGGTACCGATGGATTACTCGTATTGTGGCTATCAACGCTCGGAGTCGTCCATACCGATGGCACCTGTTTCCGTCTATGTACAGCCCGCCTCAGGCGATAATGCCCCCCCTATTCAGGCTGCCATTGACCTTGTGAGCCGTCAGAAGCCAGACAAACTGACAGGACTTCGTGGGGCTGTGCTTTTGGCAGAAGGTGTCTATGAGTTGAGTGAACCTTTGCGCATCCGTACCAGTGGCGTCGTCTTGCGAGGCAGCGGACGTGATAAGACTATTCTTCGCAAGGAAGGCTATGATCGTGGGGCGCTGTTATATATAGAAGGTGTGCACGACGTGGTGATGAAAGATACCCTTGATGTTTCGGACGTACAGCCAGGTTCTTTGATATGTACGCTGAAGGGACGTACCACAGCCTTGAAAGCGGGTGAACGCGTGGTGATATGGCGTCCCTCTACGCAGGAGTGGATAGAGTCGTTGCGATGTTCATCATTTGGCGGTGGTAAGCGAATGGGATATTGGGCTTGGCATCCTGGCGACATTGATTTAAGGTGGAACAGGCAGATTCTTTCTGTACAGGGTAACCAAGTCATGCTTGACGCACCTGTTACAAGTAGCATAGAAGCTCGCTGGGGAGGTGCTAAGGCCATTATTTGTGAGCATCGTGGATTGGTGGCAGAATGTGGTGTAGAGAATCTGACCATGGAGTCGGCCTATGACCATTCACTGCCTATGGATGAGAACCATTGTTGGGATGGTGTCTATATGGCTGATGCGGAAAACTGCTGGGTCAGGATGGTCAATTTCAGACATTTTGCTGGTTCTGCAGTCGTCGTCCAGAAGTCTGTCCAACAAGTGACGGTGGAGGACTGCAAGGCTCTTGAACCAGTATCGGAGATAGGAGGATTCCGTCGTCGCACGTTCTTGACCATGGGGGAGAAAACGCTTTTCCAGAGGTGTTATTCCGAGCATGGTATAAATGATTTTGCTGTTGGCAATACAGCCCCTGGTCCCAATGCCTTTGTGCAATGCGACAGTTATGAATCCTATGGACCAAGTGGTGCCATATCGTCATGGGCACCAGGTATTCTGTTTGATATTGTCAATATTGATGGCAATGACATTGTTTTTAAGAATTGGGAACTGGAGAAGTTTGGCGCTGGCTGGAGCACTGCCAACAGCATGATGTGGCAGTCTACTGCCTCGGGCTTGTTCTGCTACTCACCTGACACGTTGAACCGTAACTATTCACGTGGGTGTTGGGGACAGGTGATGGGTAATGGTGAATATTCTGAAATGAATGAGCATGTAAGACCTTATTCTTTGTTTGCAGCCCAGTTGGAAAAGCGCATGGGGCATGATGTGACAGCCCAATGTCGCGTGCTTGAACGCAATCTTAATGCCAGTAGTTCTCCAACTATCGAAGAAGCGATGCATATGGCTGAGGAGGCTTTGAAACCTCGCGTAACGATGGCGATGTGGATTGATTCGGCTGTTTTTGTTGGTGACGTCTTACAGGGTAGTCTGAAGCCTTTTGTGTATAAACCTATCTTTCCACGTAGTTTCAAGGAAAATAGATATGCTATAATAAATGGTTGGCTGATGAGAGACCAGCAAGTGCTAGTTGGCGGTAAACACCAGACACCTTGGTGGAATGG
>JAFVHO010000121.1 GCA_017474485.1 Prevotella sp. | reverse complement strand
CTCAATCTTGCCGTTAGCATCGTAGCTGTTGTAGTTGACGAGGGCATTCGACACCTCGTTACCAGCCTTCAAGATAGCATTCTGCCAGTTGTTGAAAGCCTGTTCGTACTGCAGTTGGCTGACCTTCAGATTAGCTGTCAGTGCACCACGATTGAAGATGGGCTGTGTCAGCGAACCAAAGAGCGATGTAATCCACTTGCCTGGATTCATGGTACCAGCATTGCCATTCGTAAAGGTTGCCGAAGCACCAATGGTGATGCTAGGATAGAACTTAGAACGGGCCGTCTGAACATCGTGGAAGCAAGAGGCCAGATTCATCTCGGCCTGATGCACGTCAGGACGGTTAGCCAACAGAGCAACGCCTACACCCGTCTTGAACTCGGCAGGCAGTGACTGGGCACCAAGCGTGGAACGTCTAATCTGATGGCCGGCATCACCTATCAACAGCGAGAGGGCGTTCTCCGTAGCACGAATCTGACGTTTGAACTCGTTGATCTGAGTCTGGTTATTCAGATAAGCGGCCTGTGCACTCTGCACACTCGTGGAACGGATACGTCCCAACTCGAACTGCTTCTGCATCATCTCCCACGTCTCTTTCGACATCTGCGACATTTCCGTCACGATACGCAATTGCTCGTCGAGCATCAGCAACGTATAGTAACTGTTGGCGATACCGCTGATGAGCGAGGCACGCACTGCCATCTGGTTGTCCTTCATGGCCAGCAGCTTCATCTGCGTAGAACGCTTCTGAGAGAGCACATTACCAAAGAGGTCGACAGTCCATGATGCCGAAACAGGCAATGAATACGTCTTAGTGGTCACCGACGGGTCGATATGCGTTGTAGCAATCGTTCCCATAGGCTGCGTAGAACCAATGTTCACAGCAGGCAGGAAGGCCAGCTTGGCAGCCTTCAACATGGCCTCGTACATCTGCACGTTGAGGGCCGCATTCAGCAGGTTGGCATTCTTCTCGAGTCCCTGCTGGATGAGCGACTGCAACTGTGGGTCTGTGAACACTTCACGCCAAGGAAGATTGCCAAACGAAGCGGTATCCTGAACCACCAGGGTATCAGCATCATTATAGGCATCGCGTACCAAACCCGTGGCATTCACGTCAGGACGCTCATACTTATTATATACACCGCAACTGCCCATCAGCAGCGTAGCGGCAGCAAATATCATGATTTTCTTCATAGCCATATTATTTCTCTAATTCGTAGTCTACAGGTTGGGTATTTGCATACTGTTCCAGTTCGGCAGCAATCTCCGCGTTCTCCTCGTCCTCGAACTTCAGCGGCCTGATCTTCTCCTGCAACGTCTGGAAAATCACAAACAACGTTGGAACGACAAAGAGCTGTAGAATCGTACCAATCAACATACCACCAACGGCTGCGGCACCCAGTGTCTGGTTACCATTCTTGCCTACACCCGAGGCAAACATCATGGGCAACAGACCAATGACCATAGCCAGAGATGTCATCAAGATAGGACGCAGACGGGCTGCGGCACCCAGCACCGCCGACCACGAGATGGCCATACCCGTCTGACGGCGCTCCAGTGCGAACTGCACAATCAGGATGGCGTTCTTAGCCAACAGACCGATCAGCATGATGAGTGAAATCTGCATATAGATGTCGTTGGCATGACCAAAGAGCATCGTGAAGAGGAAACAGCCTGCCAGTCCGAAAGGTACGGAGAGTACGACCGACAGCGGCAGGATGTACGACTCGTACTGTGCCGACAAGATCAGATAGATGAAGATGAAGCACAACACGAAGATAAGACCCGTCGTGTTTGAAGCCTTGGCTTCCTCACGCGTCAGACCCTGATACTCGTAGGTATAACCCTGTGGCAGCACGTCGGCAGCCACCTCCTGGGCAGCCTGGATGGCCTCACCCGTCGAGTAGCCGTTGGCCACCGTCGCCGTCACGTTGATACTGGTGAACAGGTTGAAGCGGTTGATGTTCGATGGACCATACACACGTTCCATGCGGCAGAATTCCTGAGCAGGAGCCATGCCTCCGGGCGTGCGTACATATATACTATTAAGCGACTCGGGCGTCATGCGCGTCTCGGGCGAACCCTGAATCATCACACGGTAGAGCTTGCCGTAGGCATTGAAGTTCGAGGCGTACAATCCGCCATAGTAACCCTGCAGCGTGCTGAGCACGGTAGCGGGCGACACACCTGCCTGCTTACACTTGGCCACATCCATGTAAAGCATGTACTGCGGATAGTTGGGGTTGTACGACGTCTGGGCCGTCTGGAACTCAGGACGCTTGTTCAGCTCGGCCAGATAGTCCTTGACAACGCCGAAGAACTTGTCCAGCGAACCACCAGTACGGTCCTGCATCACTATCGACACACCAGAGTTGGCCGAGAAACCGGGAATCATAGGCGGTGCGAAAGCCAGAATCTGGGCATCCTTGATATGGGCTGTCTTGATGAATATCTGGGCAATAACTCCCGTCGACTCATAAGGATTCAGGAAGAAGCGGTAGATACCGTCGCCCTGCCACAGTCCGCTGAGTTTCCAGAAGAATCCCTTCTGACGCTCGGCAAACGGCTTCAGCTTGATGATGAACGTGGCCTGGTCGGAACCCGAACCGGCAATGAAGTTATAACCCTGAATCTGCTCACGGCTCTGGATGGCTGGGTCGGCACCAAGAATAGAGTCTACCTGACTGATAATCTGCTTGGTACGCGACACGGAGGTTGCAGGCGGCATGGAAACGGTACAGAAGATGGTACCGGTATCCTCGTCAGGCACCAGACCTGACTTAGCGGTGAACATCGTCGTAGTCAGCACGGCTATACCAATGACTACCGTCAGCAGAATCAGAATGGGTTTGCGTACCAGTTTCTCGACAGAACCTTTATATTTGCCCAACACCTTGTCATAAGCCGTATTGAAAGCCATGTGGAAACGGTCGACACGCGACAGCTTCCGCTCGTGGCCCTCTTTGTCGTGGGGCTTCAAGAAGATGGCACACAGGGCGGGTGACAGCGTCAAGGCGTTCAGAGCCGAAATGAAGATGGACACAGCCATCGTCACACCAAACTCGCGATAGAACGAACCTGACGTACCGCCAATGAACGATACGGGGATGAACACCGAGGCCATCACCAACGTGATAGAGATGATAGCGCCTGAGATTTCGTTCATGGCGTCGATAGAGGCCGTCAGCGTCGACTTATAGCCCTGGTCCAGCTTGGCATGCACAGCCTCGACGACCACAATGGCATCGTCCACCACAATGGCAATAGCCAGCAGCAAGGCCGACAGCGTCAGCAGGTTGATAGAGAATCCGAATACCGACAGGAAGAAGAACGTACCTACCAGCGACACTGGCACGGCAATCAGAGGAATCAGCGTCGAGCGCCAGTCCTGCAGGAAGACGTAAATCACGATAAACACCAGTATCAGCGTGAAGAACAGGGTGAACACCACCTCTTCGATAGACGCATAGAGGAACTCCGTGACGTCGTAGTTTATCTTATAGGTCATGCCCGGAGGGAACAGTTTGGCCTGCTCCTCGAGCTCGGCTTTCACCTGCTTGGCAATTTCGTTGGCGTTCGAACCGGCAATCTGCTGCACCATACCCAGCACCGACGGAATGTTGTTGTTCTTCATCGATACGGAATACTGCTGACCGCCCAATTCGATGCGTGCCACGTCCTTCAACTTCAGCGTCTGTCCGTTGACATCGCTGGAGATGATGATGTTGCCGAACTCCTCGGCACTCTTCAGACGTCCGGTATAGCGCATCGAGTACTCGTAAGCCACGTCAGCCTGGTCGCCGAACGTACCGGGCGCAGCCTCAATATTCTGCTCGGCCAGCACATTCGCAATGTCAGAAGGCATCAGGTTGTACTGCTTCATCACCTCGGGCTTCAGCCAAATACGCATGGCGTAGGTCTTCAGACCTGGCGACTGAACGTCACCCACACCCTGAATACGCTTGATAGCCGGAATAATATTGATGTTGTTATAGTTCGTCAGGAACTCGTCGTCGTAACGACCGTCACTGGTCAACGTAAACATCAGCACCTGGGAGGTCTGACGCTTCTGCACCGTCACACCGATACGGGTCACCTCGGCAGGCAACAAGGCCTGAGCCTGCTGCACACGGTTCTGCACGTTGACGGCACACATATCAGGGTTCATGCCCTGGCGGAACAGCACACTGATTTGTGCCGAACCAGCACCGGCGGTAGACGAGATATAGTCCATACCTTCCACACCGTTGATGCTCTCTTCCAACGGCGTGATGACTGAGTTCTTCACCGTCTCAGCGTCAGCACCCGGATAGCTGGTCCACACCGCTACCGTAGGAGGCGCGATGTTAGGGTACTGCTCGATAGGCAGTGAAATCAGTCCAATGACACCCAATAGCACGATGAGGATAGAAATCACCGTCGACAGCACCGGGCGTTTGATAAAATTCGTAAAAGTCATACTTTACTTACTATTTGACAATTTACAACTTATTTCTTGATAGAATTGACAATGTCACCAGCAGACATGGCCTTGGCCTGCTCTGATATTTTCTGCTGATAGCGCTCGGGCGTGATGGGCTTGATTTCCATACCGTCAGTCAGTTTGGTGATACCATTGGTCACGTACTTGTCGCCAGTCTTCAGACCTTCAGTCACGATATAGTTCATGCCGTCGTTCTGCGGATCAACCTTAATCTCGCTATACTTCACCTTGTTGTCGCTTCCCACGAGATAGATAAACTTCTTATTCTGAACCTCTGAGACACAACTCTGAGGAATGATGATAACATCATTGGCCAGACGGGGAATGATAATCGTACCTGCACCACCGCTCTTCAGCAACTTCTCAGGGTTCTGGAACAAAGCAATCAGCTGTACAGAACCGGTAGCCTGATCGATAACACCACTCATCTTAGTAACCTTACCCTCATGGCCATAGATACTGCCGTCAGCTAACTGCAACTTGACACTGGGGAGCGTCTGCAAACCAGCAACCTGTAACTGCATGGCAGCCTTCTCCGTCACAGAGAAATAGACCTCCATAGACGAGATATTAGATACCGTTGTCAAAACATTGGCATTGTTCACCAGCGCACCTTTCTTGTAAGGCAGCGTACCAACAACACCTGAGGCAGGACTCTTCACGTAGCTATAGCTCAATTGCTCCTTAGCTGAAGCCAGAGAAGCCTGAGACTGAGCCAGCTGAGCCTGAGCAACCTCATAGTTGTTCTGAGCTGTCTGCAACTCATAGTCGCCAACGACCTTTGCCTCGTGCAGCTTCTGCGCATTCTCGTAGGTCAACTTAGCGGTATTACACTGCTGCTGAGCAGTATTCACGGCAGCCTGAGCCTGACGCACCTGCTGCGTTGCTGTCTCATTATCAAGCACGAAGAGCACCTGACCAGCACCCACCGTCTGACCTTCCTTCACATTGATTTGCGTTATGAAACCCTGAACTTTCGGACGGATTTCAACGTCCTGCACACCTTTGATAGTAGCAGGGTAAGTGCTCTGCATATCAGCACTTGACGTTCCAACAGTCATGACGGGGTACTCATCGTCGCCGAACTGTGGACGACCACCGCCACCACCACACGACACCAATGTTGCAGCAATAGCCGCAACCATCATCAATTTTTTCATTTTCATACCTATAAATAACATTTTTATTCGAATATTCGCTTTCTCTAAATTGATCCCAGACATGCAAGTCATGAGGAAAAACCTAAAACAATATTTTGGTTTTCGGTGTGCAAAGTTACAAAAAAATACTATACCTAATATAATAGGTACGTCACTTTTAACAATATTTGTCGTTTTTCTCGTAAAAATCTAAAAAAACGTATTTCCCTTTGGTTTTTCGTTCGATTTGTACTACCTTTGTACCCTAATTTACCACTATTATAGGAAATAATGGCTTGTATATTACATATAGAAACGAGTACAAACGTCTGTTCCGTAGCTGTCTCAGAGAACGGACAATGCATATTTGAGCAGAAAGAAGAGGGCGAACGTGGTGCTGGTGCCGAACGTCTGGGAACGATGGTGGACGAAGCCATGTCGTTTACAGACAACCACGCCATTCCCTTCGATGCCGTCAGCGTGAGTTGCGGCCCTGGCTCGTATACTGGATTGCGCATTGGTGTATCGATGGCGAAAGGCATCTGCTACGGACGCGACCTGAAGCTGATAGCCGTGCCCACACTCGAATTGATGTGTGTTCCCGTATTGCTGAGAGAGACGGTTCAGGAAGAGAACGCCCTGCTTTGCCCGATGATTGATGCACGAAGGATGGAAGTGTATTCAGCGTTATACGACCGCAGTCTAAAGACAGTACGGGAAGTAGGCGCTGACGTCGTGACTGCCGACACCTATAAAGAATGGCTGGACGAGCGTCCCATCTATTTTTTCGGCAATGGTGCAGAAAAATGCATGGAGACCATCAACCACCCGAATGCTCACTTGATAGAAGGCATTGAGCCTTTGGCAAAATGGATGCAACCATTGGCAGAGAAGCGTTTCCTGAACGAACAGTTTGAGGATGTGGCTTACTTTGTGCCTTTCTACTTAAAGGACTTTGTGGCCATCAAGGCAAAACCGCTGCTTTAATTGAAAAATGAAGAATGAAAATTAAGAATTATGATGGAAATAAAAGGATTGGACTATAACACCCAGCGTGAGAAATTGGTGCTGTCGGAATATGGTCGCGAGATTCAGAAGATGGTGGATGTAGCTATTAGCCTGCCCAACAAGGAAGAGCGTATGCGCTGTGCCAAGACCATCATCCGACAGATGGAGATGAAGAATCCACAAGTACGACAGTCAGAAAACTATCAGCAGACACTATGGGACCATCTGTACCTGATGAGTCGCAAACAGCTGGATATCGACTGGCCTTTCGACGTGAACAACGCCGAGAAGATTAACAGCAAACCTCAGCCGATGCCTCATCCGCAGAGCGAGAACATCAGTCGCTATCGTCACTATGGCCGTTTGGTAGGCGACGTATTTGAGAAACTGAAGACCATGCCGGAAGGCCCTGAACGCGACGAATTGGTGCGCGTCACTGCCAACCAAATGAAGCGCGATTTGCTGACTTGGGGACACGGTTCTATGGACGACGAGCGCATAGCCGACGATTTGGCACGCTTCACCGATGGAAAGATACAGATAGACCTGTCATCGTTCCGTCTTGACCGTATAGACGCCATCCCCACTGAGGCAACAGGCAAACGCAAAAAGAAAAAGTAACAATATACCATCATGGCATCATTCAGAATAGAAGGTGGACACCTGCTCAGTGGTGAAATTCGTCCGCAGGGCGCCAAGAACGAAGCCCTGCAGGTGATCTGTGCCACGCTGTTGACCAGCGACGAGGTAACCATTCACAACATTCCCAACATCCGCGATGTGAACAATCTCATCCAGTTGCTGAGCGATATTGGTGTGAAGATTACGAAGAGAGAGAATACCTATGTATTTCAGGCTGACGCACTGAACATGGCATTCTTGGCAAGCGACGAGTTCGTGGAGAAATGTGCCCAACTTCGTGGTTCGGTCATGATGATTGGTCCGCTGTTAGCACGAATGGGCAAAGCCGTGATAGCCAAACCTGGTGGTGACAAGATTGGACGCCGACGCTTAGACACGCATTTTCTGGGTTTCCAGAAGCTGGGTGCCAAGTTCCGTCAGATTCCTGACCGCAACGTCTATGAAATTTTTGCCAAAAGCCAAAAGTCAACAGCTAATGGCTTAAAGGGCACCTATATGCTGCTGGACGAGGCCTCCGTGACGGGTACCGCTAACATCATTATGGCGGCTACAATGGCCGAGGGCACCACCACCATCTACAATGCAGCTTGTGAGCCCTATATCCAGCAGCTATGCCACATGCTATGCCAGATGGGAGCCAAGATTAGCGGCATCGGTTCGAACTTGCTGACCATCGAGGGTGTGAAGACACTACACGGTGCAGAGCACACGCTGCTGCCCGATATGATTGAAGTGGGCTCATTCATCGGTATGGCCGCCATGTGTGGCGACGGCGTACGCATCAAAGACTGCTCGCTGAAAGATCTTGGCATCATTCCCGATGCTTTCCGACGCTTGGGTGTAAAGGTGGAGGAAGATGGCGACGACCTCTTTATTCCACGACAGAAGCATTATGTGGTCGACTCGTTCATGGATGGCACCATCATGACATTGGCTGATGCGCCTTGGCCTGGTCTGACCCCCGACTTGCTCAGCGTACTCATCGTGGTAGCCACACAGGCCCGAGGCAGCGTGCTGTTCCACCAGAAGATGTTCGAGAGCCGTCTGTTCTTCGTCGACCGTCTGATTGACATGGGTGCACAGATTATTCTCTGCGACCCGCACCGTGCCGTTGTCGTAGGTCACGACCGTCAGCGCCAGTTACGCGGCAGCCGCATGTCGAGTCCCGATATCCGTGCTGGTATCGCCCTGCTGATTGCTGCCATGAGTGCCAATGGTACCAGTCTTATCAGCAATATCGAACAGATAGACCGAGGTTACGAGAATATAGAACACCGTCTCAACGCCCTCGGCGCTAAAATTGAAAGAATATAACTAGAACATCTAGATTATCTAGAACATCTAGAATTAAATATGATAAAACAAGAAGAAGTCTACAAGATTGGCCGTCTGGGCAAGGCACACGGTGTGAAAGGCGAGGTGTCATTCCAGTTTGACGACGATATCTTCGACCGCGTGGATGCCGACTATCTGGTACTTGACATCGACGGCATTCTGGTACCTTTCTTTATGGAAGAATACCGTTTCCGCAACGACAGCGTCTGTCTGGTGAAGTTCTGCGACATCGACACACAACAGCGCGCCCAGGAACTGACGGGGTGTGATGTCTACTTTCCTCGGGCATTGGCAGAAGAGGGTGAAGAAATGCCGTCGTTGGCTTCCCTTGTTGGCTTTGGAATCGTGGATGCCTCCAATGGCAGAACCATTGGAAACATTGCTGCCATCGATGACACCACCGTTAACATCCTGTTCGAACTGGAGGACGGCACACTGATACCCGCCAGCGACGAACTGATAGAAGACATCGACACCGAACAGCAAACTATAAAGATGAATATCCCACAAGGATTATTAGAGATATGAAAAAAAGACAAATAGCCATATTAGGCTCTACAGGGTCGATAGGCACACAGGCACTTGAGGTTATCGAGGAGCATAGTGATTTGTATGAAGTGTATTGCTTGACCGCCAACAACAAAGTGGAGTTGCTGGCCGAGCAGGCTCACAAGTTCAAGCCTGCTGCTATTGTCATTGCCAACGAGCAGCGATTGGACGAGCTGAAACAGCTGATGAGCGACCTGCCCGACGTGAAGGTGTATGCAGGCAAGCAAGCCTTGGATGAAATAGTGGAAGCTGCCCCCATCGACATGGTATTGACAGCAATGGTGGGTTTTGCCGGTCTGTCACCCACCATTCATGCCATCAAGGCCCGCAAGGCTATCGCACTAGCCAACAAGGAAACGCTGGTGGTAGCTGGTGAGCTGATTCTACAGTTGGCACAGCAGTACCACACCCCTATCCTACCCGTTGACAGCGAGCATTCGGCCATCTTCCAGAGTCTGGTGGGCGAGGACGACAACCCCATAGAGAAAATACTGCTGACGGCCTCGGGTGGTCCGTTCCGCAACTTCACGATGGAACAGCTAGAAACCGTCACCAAGGCCGATGCCCTGCGCCATCCGACGTGGGACATGGGTGCCAAGATTACCATCGACTCTGCGTCGATGATGAACAAGGGTTTCGAGGTCATTGAGGCGAAATGGCTGTTTGGTGTCGATGCCCATCAGATTCAGGTGCTGGTACATCCGCAGAGCATCGTCCATAGCGCCGTACAGTTCCATGACGGTGCCGTGAAGGCGCAGTTAGGCGTACCCGACATGCGTCTGCCCATCCAGTATGCCTTCTCGTTTCCACAGCGCTTGCCGCTGAGTGGCGACCGTCTGGACTTCTTTGCCCAGAAGCTGGAATTCTTTGAGCCTGATTTGAAGAAGTTCCGCTGTCTGGCACTGGCCTTCGAGGCTATCGAGAAGGGGGGCAACATGCCGTGTATCGTCAATGCCGCCAACGAGATTGTAAATCGCGGCTTCTTAGAGGACCGCTGTGGTTTCCTGCAGATGAGCGACATCATTGCAGAAACCATGCAGCGCGCTACTTTCAGCAAAAATCCCGACTACGACGTCTATATCCAGACGGATGCCGAAGCACGTCGTATCGCAACTGAACTGATGAAAAAGTGAAAAGTAAAAAGGTAAAAAAGTATAATTAATAATGGAAGTATTTTTAATAAGAGTATTACAACTGATTTTGGCCCTGACCATCTTGGTATTTCTCCACGAGGGTGGCCACTTTTTCTTTGCCAAACTCTTCGGAGTAAGGGTCGATAAGTTTTACATTTTCTTCGACTGGAAGTTCAGCCTGTTTAAGTTCAAGCCCAAGAACAGCGATACGGAATACGGTATCGGCTGGATTCCACTGGGCGGCTACTGCAAGATAGCCGGTATGATTGACGAGAGTTTCGACACCGAACAGATGAAGCAGCCCGAGCAGCCTTGGGAGTTCCGCACCAAGCCTACATGGCAACGCCTGTTGATTATGATTGGCGGTGTGCTGGTGAATTTCCTGCTGGCCCTGTTCATCTATTCCCAGATTCTTTTCTGGTGGGGCGACAGCTATATCCCCGTGAAGGACATGACGTTGGGTATGAAGTTCAATCAAGAGGCCAAGAGCTATGGTTTCAAGGACGGCGACATCCTGATTGGCACCGAGAAGTGTGAGTTCAAGGAGTTTGGCGCCAACCTCTATCGCGACATCTCTGAGGCCCATCGCGTCGACATCATCCGTGACGGCAAGCCCATGAGCATCAGCCTGCCTGGCGAAATCAACATGCTGAACATGATTAAGGCAGACCCCGCCTTTGTACGCCCGTTGATGCCCGCTATCGTAGACAGCGTGCTGCCTGGCACACCCGCCGCAAAGATTGGCATGCAGAAAGGTGACAAGATTCTGTCTGTCAATGATGCGCCCATTGACTCCTACAACGAGTTCGTCGATCAGCTGGGCCGTCGTCAGGACATGCTGCTGACCTCGAAGACCTCTGCCGACAGTCTGAAAGCACGCACCGTGGTCATTGCTTATGGTAATGATGCAAGGACGGACACCACACAGGTGGTTCTCACACCAGACCTGAAGTTGGGCTTTGTCGTGAAGAGCCTTGCAGGCTTGTACCAGCCCAAGACCATCGAATACAGTTTCCTGGAGAGTATTCCGGCAGGTATCAAATACGGTTGGAACGTACTGGCATCGTATGTCGACGATATGAAATACGTGTTCACTGCTGAAGGTGCCAAGTCGCTCGGTGGTTTCGGAGCCATCGGCAGCCTGTTCCCGCCCATGTGGGACTGGTACATGTTCTGGAAGATGACAGCCTTCCTCAGCATCATTCTTGCCTTCATGAATATCCTGCCCATCCCAGCCCTGGACGGTGGTCACGTGCTGTTCCTGCTCTATGAGATGATTACCCGCAGGAAGCCCTCTGAGGAATTCATGATTCGCGCCGAATATGTAGGTTTCGGACTGCTCATCTTGCTGATGGTTGCGGCCAATTTGAACGATATTCTGCGCTGGTTAGGATACATGTAATTGAACGGATAGAAAAAAATCCACGCAAAGGCTTGGTGGTTTAAATCTTTATTTGTATCTTTGCAGCCGTATGAGATACACGTATGAAGATTAAGCTACTAAGCCTTTTCCTACTACTACTAAGCCTGACAACCCTTGCGAAAGCGGAAAACTTAGGCTATTCCAAGTTTGAACCACTGAAGATAGGTTTGGATTTGGACTATGCACCGTTGGAGTATGTGGACGACAACGGGCGACCTCAAGGACTGGATGTGGAACTGACTCAGGTGTTGATGAAACGCCTGAATATCCCATATACCTACAGCCCTAATTCGTGGGAGGACATCTCCGGCGACGTCATCAGCGGGCGTGTAGGTTTGGGCATGATGGTTTATTCGCCCTACCGCAAGAACATCGTCAACTATTCACGCGCCGTATTCCATCTGTATTATCAGGTGGTATATCGTGAGGATGAGTCAGAACAGTTTGACATGCGCCATTTGGAAGGTAAGAGCATTGCCTACATGTCCAGCCGCCCCATTACAGACACGCTCACTAAGGCTGGCGCTGTGCTGCATGTCGTGCGCGACCTGCCCAAAGCGTTGAAAGACCTGAGCGGTGGCAGATACGACGCCGTCATCTGTTTCCGCTATCAGGCCAAATACCATATCCATCATCAGAATCTGAAGAACCTCACGACAGAAGACCTGACTTTGACACCACGCGAATACTGCTATGTCAGCGTAAACCGCGAACTGATCCGTGTCATCGACCGCGAGCTGATAAAGATGGAGAAGGAAGGTGTTATCGACGAGATCTATGGTGACTACATATCGAAGTTAGACAGTTTTCATATGCCTCGATGGGTTTGGTTGACAATAGGCTCTGCCATCTTGTTAGCCTTCTTAGCCTTGTTCCTCCAGCAGCACATCCACTCGCGCCGTCTGCATAGGGAAATGCTCCGTGCCCAGAAATCCGAACAGCTCAAGACAGTATTCCTGGCTAATGTGAGCCATGCGTTGCGTACACCACTCAATGCCATCATTGGTTTCAGCGACATGATGCTCTCGATGCCGGAAGGCACCTTACCGCCTTCCGAGCAGCAGGAAATGCTGAACCAGATTCACGGTAATGGCGAACAGCTACTTTATTTCATCAATGAACTGCTGCAGTTGTCGACGATTCAAAGCAATGGTATTGACTTCCAATTGGTCGAGTGCAATATCGGTCAATTGATTAGCGAATACGCTAAACTCGTCCAGACGGACCTGCAAGAGGGCGTTACGCTACAAATTGGCACACAACAGGAGGTGATAGCCATCACTGACCCCAATCACCTGCGTATTATCACCATGCACCTGCTGAGCAACGCTGTCAAGCATACTACTCAGGGCAGCATCACCATTAGCTATCGGACACAAGACGGCGGCCTCTACATAGAAGTCAAGGATACAGGCAATGGCCTTCCCGATAGCTTGAAGGACAATATCTTTATGCTGTTGAGCGATAAGCACACCTTTGTGCAGGAGCAGAGTCCCGGTTTAGGACTGTCCATCTGTAAGGCTATCATCGATGCTGCCCATGGCAAGATAGGCGTAGAAAGCACAGAAGGCCAAGGTGCGACCTTCTGGTTCTGGATTCCATGCGAATTTAAAGGATAGCTATCAGCCGATATAGTCGGCAATCATCTTCAAACAAACATCTGCACTGACAGGTTTCGATATGAAATTGTCGCAACCTGCTTCAAATGCGTCCTGACGGTCGCTGTCGAAAGCATTGGCTGTCAGCGCGATGATGGGCAAGTCGGGCATGGCCATCTTAATCTGACGAGTAGCCTCCAGTCCGTCCATCACAGGCATTTTCAAATCCATGACGACCAAAGCATACTCCCCGGTCAAAGCCATCTTTACTGCCTCCTCGCCGTTAAGTGCACGCGCGGGTTCATAATTCCTCTTCAGCACATAGGTCATCAGCGTCCAATTGCTGTCGTTGTCTTCTGCCACTAATACTTTTTTCATACCTATATTTATTTTTATAATTCTAATTACTAATGACAAAAGTAATACTTTTTTTCGATATTCCAAGCATTTTTCCATCTTTTTAACTAATTTTGTTGGAACAAAGTATTTTTATCCCTCTGCTTTTCGTGATTACCGTATTTTTTTTGTAATTTTGTGCGCGTATTGTGTACATACACGAAGAATGTTTGAACAGGTAATAGGACAGCGGGAAGTGCAGGAGCGCTTGATGCAGATGGTGAACGAAGACCGTCTGCCACACGCTATCATGCTGTGCGGTCCACAGGGTGCCGGGAAACTGGCACTGGCTGTAGGACTGGCTCAACGTCTGCTGGCTACCAAAGTGGAGAATTCTATGTTTTCCGACACACCAGAGTACGTCGAGAGTCCGATGCTGAAAAAGCTGGAGCACCCCGACCTGCACTTCACCTACCCGACCATTAAGCTACCGTCGATGGGCTCGGACCATAAGCCCGTGAGCGATGACTTTGCACACGAATGGCACGAGCTCATCATGGCCAGCCCCTATTTCACCATGAATGAATGGCTGGAGCAGATGGGTGGCGAGAACCAGCAGGCCATCATTACGGCTGGCGAGAGCGACGAACTGGTACGCAAGCTGAGTCTGAAATCGAGTCAGGGTGGCTATAAGGTGAGCATTATCTGGTTGCCTGAGCGCATGAATATCGAATGTGCCAACAAGATACTGAAACTATTGGAGGAGCCACCCTCGCAGACGCTGTTCATCATGGTATGCCAGGAGCCGGACAAATTGCTTGAGACCATTCGCAGCCGCGTGCAGCGCATCGATGTCAGGAAGATAGCTGACGAAGACATCAAGAAAGCACTCATGGAGAAGCGCGGATTGGCTGAGGACATGGCCCAGCGCGTGACCCGCATGGCCAACGGCAACTGGTTGAAAGCACTGGAAACGCTGAGTGCCGATTCTGAGAACGAGCTGTTTCTGGACATGTTCCAGTCGTTGATGCGACTGGCCTATATGCGCAAGGTCAAAGACTTGAAGGCGTGGTCGGAACAGATGGGTTCGATGGGACGCGAGAAGCAGAAGCGTTTTCTGGAATACTTCCTGCGACTGGTGCGCGAGAACTTCATGTATAACTTCCAGAACGCAGAGTTATGCTACATGACGCAGCGTGAAGAGGAGTTCGCCCACAATTTCGCACGATTCATCAACGAGGCTAACATACTGCCCATCAGCGATTTGGCCAACCTCGCCATTCGCGATATCGGCCAGAATGCCAACGCCAAGATTGTATTCTTCGATATGGCACTGCAAATGATTGTTTTGTTAATACAGAAATAAGATATATGGAAAAAGACTTAAATATCATGACTGGTTGCGACCGCGGACTCTGCAAAGAGGCTGTGGGTCGACAGGACCGACAATTGAATACCTACGACTGGCTGGCTGACGTGCCAGGCAACATGGACGATACAGACCTGGTGGAGGTGCAGTTCAAGCATACCCGCAAGGGCTATTACCATAACGTGAACAAGCTGGACCTGAAGAAGGGCGACATTGTGGCCGTGGAAGCTAATCCGGGCCACGACATCGGTGTGGTAACGCTGACAGGACGACTGGTGAAGTTGCAAATCAAGAAAGCCAACCTCAAGAGTGCCGACGATATCAAACGCGTGTATCGCATAGCCCGTCCTGTGGATATGGACAAATACCACGAGGCAAAGAGCCGTGAACATGCCACGATGATTGAGAGCCGACAGATAGCCAAGAATCTGGGTCTGCAAATGAAGATTGGAGACGTAGAGTATCAAGGCGACTGCAACAAGGCCATTTTCTACTATATTGCCGACGAGCGTGTGGACTTCCGCCAGCTTATCAAAGACTTGGCTGCCACGTTCCATGTCCGCATCGAAATGAAGCAGATTGGTGCCCGTCAGGAGGCTGGCCGTATCGGCGGCACAGGTCCCTGCGGCCGCGAGTTGTGCTGTGCCACATGGATGAAGAACTTTGTCAGTGTGGGTACATCGTCTGCCCGTATCCAGGACATCTCGCTGAACCCGCAGAAGCTGGCCGGTATGTGCGCCAAGCTGAAGTGCTGTCTGAATTACGAGGTTGACGACTATGTAGAAGCCAGCCGCAAATTGCCTTCCAAGGAAGTACAGCTGCAGACGCAGGATGCTGACTACTATTATTTCAAGGCTGACATACTGGCTGGACTCATCACCTACTCTACCGACAAGAATATTGCCGCTAATCTGGAGACTATCACAGCTCAGCGTGCCAAGGATATTATTGAGATGAACCGTCAAGGCAAAAAGCCAGTATCACTGATGGAAGACGGCAAGGCCAAGGAGCCCAAAGGACCTATTGACCTGGCCACTCAGGAAAACATCAACCGCTTTGACCGTGCCAAGAAAAAGAAGAAAAAGAAGAAGCCGTCAGCAGCCAAGGCCGAACAGCAAAGAGTTAACAGCCAAAAGCCAACTGCTAATAGCTAACTGCCAGATGAACAGGCATACCTTATTATATATATATATAGTGATGTGCATGGGCATGATGCTTGTGTCATGCGATGACCGTACCGTCTACAGCCATTATGAGTCGACACCCGTCAGAGGCTGGGAGCGAAACGATACGTTGTCGTTCAATATTAAGCCCATGCAGGAAACAAACCTGTATGCAGAGGAGATAGGCGTGCGTATTACGGGCAACTATCCCTTTAAGGGATTGAGCCTGATTGTGGAACAAACGGTACAGCCCTCTAACACGACGATTACAGACACCCTGAACTGTGACCTGATAGACGACATAGGACATGCTCACGGCAAAGGCATCAACCACTATCAATACCTTTTTCCACTCACCACACTCAAACTTAATAAGGGAGAATCGGTGCATGTGGCTATTCGCCACTGCATGAAACGCGAAATACTGCCTGGCATTACTGACGTAGGCCTGACACTATCGCGTCTGACTACGGCTGGCGTCCAGACGAAGGAAGATAAACAAAAGGAAGGTAAAGCCCCACAGCGATGAACCGCCATAGCTGAAGAACGGCAGCGGAATACCGATGACAGGGGTCAAGCCCAGCACCATACCCACATTGATGAATACGTGGAACAGGAAGATGCTGAGCACACAATAGCCATAGACACGTGCAAAACGATAGGGTTGTCGCTCTGACAGATAGATTAATCGCAGAATCAAGGCCAAGAACAACAGCAACACACCTGCCGAACCCACAAAGCCTTCTTCTTCACCAACGGTGCAGAAAATAAAGTCGGTATCCTGCTCAGGCACGAACTTCAATTTGGTTTGTGTGCCATTCAGGAAACCCTTGCCTTGCAAGCCGCCAGAGCCAATGGCTATCTCACTCTGATGCACGTTATAGCCTGCACCACGCAAGTCCTCGTCGAGTCCCAGCAACACGTTGATACGTGAACGCTGGTGAGGCTCCATCACATTCTGCATGATGAAATCGGCACCATAGAAGAAGCCCATAGAGCCTATGGCAAACAGGGCTATAAAGAAATAAGGACGCAGGCGCGAACTCAACCCCTCCCACAAAAGATAACCTACCAGTACAAGTGTCATGACCAGTTGCACATAGACAATGTCGATGGGAATGAAGAGCAGGAACAACGACAGCAGCGTCACCACCACACAGTAGAACAGTAATTGTATGGCCGTCCGTTTGTTGCAATACACCCACACCATACCGATGGAGAACAGCTGCACCAATAGCAACACCACAAACTTACCCACCGAAGTGGGCGTATCGCCCATATAAACCTCAGCAAAGCGGATGCCCACGACAAAGTATACTACCATGGCCACACCCGTAAACAAAATGCTGCCCGGCATGCCCTCGCGATAGAACATCAGGAAGAAAGCCAGATAGACCAATGCCGAACCCGTCTCGCGCTGTAGAACGATAAATATCATGGGCAGCAGGATGATGGCCATCGTAGCGGCAAAGTGTTTCCACTGGTTGATGTTATAACCGTATGTGGACATCAGTTTCGACAGAGCCAACGCCGTTGCAAACTTGGCAAATTCAGCCGGTTGCAAACGCAGAGGCCCCAACACAAGCCACGATCGCGAGCCCTTGATGGTATGCGGATTGAAGATGGTGGCAAAAAGCAACACCAATAGCAGACCATAAATAACAAATGAGAATGTATCGTAGAAGCGGTCGTCAAGCATCACGATGACGAAGCCCAGCACAATACTGGTGGCAATCCAGACAATCTGCATACCAGAACGCGTGTCCAGGCTGAAGATATCCGTCTCGCCATACGAGTAGCTGGCTCCGCAGACACTGATCCAGCCGAACGAGAGGAGGGCGATATAAATCAGAATCGTCCACCAGTCGATGTTACGCAATACGCTTACCTGTCGTCTATCTGCTGGTTGTACCATACGCTATATGTCTGCTTTGGAGCTCCGCAGCCTGATGTTTCGAGGCTTCCGAGAGCTTTCCATGAAGATACTGTTCCATAATCAACCCACCGATGGGCACACCATACGTAGCACCCCATCCGCCATTCTCAACATACACGGCTACGGCTATCTTCGGATTATCCATCGGTGCGAAACCCATAAACACCGAGTGGTCATGACCGCGGTTCTGCGCCGTACCCGTCTTGCCACAAGCCTTGAAATCGTATTTCGCGAGCGCATGACACGTACCACCCGTAGCCGATGCACGCATACCCTGCACCACATAGTCATAGGATTCGCGCGACGCCATAGTATGACGTTTCTTGGTATACAACGTGTCAAGTTTCTCGCCCTGTACCTTCTTCACCACATGTGGCGTGATAAACCACCCGCGATTGGCTATCGTGGCACCTAAGTTGGCTATCTGCAACGGTGTGGCATTGACCTCACCTTGTCCGATAGCGATAGAGATGATGGTCAGACCATTCCAAGACCCCTTATACGCCTTGTCGTAAAAGGCGGCATTAGGTATCAAACCGCGCTTCTCACCTGGCAGGTCGACGCCCAGACGGTAGCCGAAACCCATCGACACCATATAGTCGCGCCACTTGTTCATGGCATTCTGAACGGAGCCATACTTCGAGATGTTGGTGTTAATCATGTGGTAGAGGCCCCAACAGAAATAACCATTACATGAAGTACTCAATGCAGGCACCAAGGGTAACGGTGAGGCATGTCCGTGACAACCCACATGAAGTCCCTTGAAGTTAAAGCCATGACCACAAGGATAAGCCGTATGCGTAGGATGGAGGATTCCTTCAGTCATGAACGTCAGTCCTTGTGTGGTCTTAAACGTTGAACCTGGAGGGTACTGGCCCATAATACTACGATTCAGCAGGGGCTTCCATACGTTCTGACTCAGCATGTGATGGTTCTTGGAACGCTGACGGCCCACCATCAGACGAGGGTCATAGCTGGGTGAACTGACCATGCAGAGTATTTCGCCTGTCGTAGGCTCGATAGCTACAATACTGCCAATCTTGCCCTCCATCAGGCGCTCACCCAAGGTCTGAAGGTCGGCATCGAGTCCCAGCGTCAGGTTCTTACCAGCCGTTGGACGCTTGTCGAATTTTCCGTTCATATAACGGCCCTGCACACGGCCGTGGGCATCACGCAACAGAATCTGCATACCCTTCTCGCCGCGCAGCTGTTTCTCGTAACTACGCTCTACGCCTAACTTTCCGATATAGTCGCCAGGCTGGTAGTAGTCGTCCTCCTCAATGTCGGCAGGCGACACCTCAGCCACGTCGCCCAACACATGGGCAGCAAACGGGAATTCATACTGACGGATGCTTCGGCGTTGGATATAAAAGCCTGGAAAGCGGAACATCTTCTCCTGAAACACAGAGAAGTCCTTATCATTCAACTGGCTCATAAACACCTGCTGCGTAAATCGAGAATAGCCTGGATTCTTGTTGCGGTCCTTGATGGTAGCCATACGGCGGTCGAATTCTTGGCGTGTGATATTCATCACATTACAGAAGTCAGCCGTATCCAGATGGTCCTTGGCCTCATTCATCACCACCATAATGTCGTAGGCAGGCTGGTTATACACCAATAGTTTGCCATTACGATCGTAAATACCACCACGTGCGGGATATTCTATCTTTTTCAGGAAAGCATTCGAGTCGGCACTTTTCTTGTAGTCGTCACTCGTAATCTGCAATTGGAACAATCGAAGGATATAGACGACCACAATCAATACGGCCACCCCAGCAATCACAAAACTACGCTTGCCCAGATTATAATCCCTCATACCCTACGTTTCGCAATCTCGAAAGTAATAATCAGTGCCAATGTTACCAATATGCTGCCTACCACACTCATCAGCCACTCTAACAGATTATCGAAGCTGAACATTTCGAGCGTGAAGAACAAAAGACAATATATCGTTACTAATGTTACGATATAATAGCTATACTTGGTTGGGCCTAAATTCAAAAGTGAGGGTTCCAGCGTTTCTGCTGCATCACGAGGTACGAAAAGTGCAAAGAAATAAGGTTGTATGGCAGCTATTGCCGTCAGCGAAGCTGCCGCCAGTCCGGGTGTATTTGTAAAGATGTCGATAGTCACTCCCATCACGAAGGCCCACGTCAGTACACCCCATTTGGGATAGTTACGCGGAAACAGCGTGACGAAGTAGACATACAGCAACGGTGTAGCGCAATGGAACAGATGGATACGTCCCAAAACCAACGCCTGTGCCAGTACAAAGGCAACAAACAACATGACCCGTTTCAGAAAATCTATTGACATCTCTCCTTATTACTCATGAACGTTCAACTTCAGTGAATCTCTTGCAGCCTGCATCAGTCGCATGCGCTCGGCTATCGACTTGTCGCTGATAACCACTACGTCGCGCAACTTACCGAAATCAGTAGAAAGCTGTACTTTTAATCTGTACGACAATCCGTCACGAGAGTTGTACACCTCGACAATTTTTCCCACTAGCACACCAGCAGGGAAAATACTGCTATAGCCGTTAGTTTCCACCCACTCACCACGCTTGAAACGCGCATGACGGGGAATTTCCTCGACATAGGCATATCCAGACTCTTCGCCATACCAACGCAATACGCCAAAATAACCACGGTTCCGAATCGTACAGCTGATGCGTGATGACGTAGCGTTCAGCACAGGAATCACCACCGTATAGTGGTCGCTACACAAGAAGGTGACACCCACCACGCCTTGACCGCAGGCAACACCCATACCTGGTTCTACACCTTCGACAAGTCCGCTATTGATGGTTATCAGGTTGTTTTTCTTATGCAACTCACTAGACACCACCTTAGCAGGTATCAACTTATATTGGCTTATCTTCTCCAGTTCCTCCAGTTCTTTTGGATCGGTCTTCTGCGTAGCTTCCTGATACAGACGGCGCAACTGTGCCAGCTGGCGTTCTTGATAGAAGTTACGCTGAGTCAGCATCTCATTATTTTGAGCCATCGTAAAGAACGACTCCACCGCTGCATCCCATTCGTACACGCGTCCTGCTATGGCATTAGCCGTCGAGAACCACACCGAACCTTGATAGCTGTTGAACTGAAACAGCAATACCATGCTCAGTGCTTCCAAAAACACGAACAGAAACCAGTGGTGATATTTATGCAGGAACTCAAGGAGATTCTTCATCCTTTAGTAATTAGCTTTAGCTATTAGCTATTAGCCAAAAGCTAACAGCCAACAGCTATGAACTCTTATCTCATCAAGAACGAGAAGCGGTTTACGTTCTTCAAGGCGATGCCAGCACCCTTGGCCACTGAATGCAAGGGGTCATCGGCAATATGGAAGGGGATATTGATTTTCTCCTCCAGACGACGGTCCAGTCCACGCAGCAAAGCACCGCCACCAGTCAACCAAATACCGTTCTTCACGATATCGGCATACAACTCGGGAGGCGTATTCTCCAATGCAGAGAGTACGGCGTTCTCTATCTTGGCAATAGTTTTGTCTATGCAATGGGCAATCTCCTGATAACATACGGGCACCTCCATAGGCAGAGCAGTAATACGGTTAGGACCGTGCACAATATAATCCTCGGGAGCATCGTCGCCCAAATCAGTCAAAGCAGAACCTACGGCAATCTTGATGCGCTCGGCCATACGCTCCGACACCTTCACATTATGCTGGCGAGACATATACTCCTGAATATCGTAGGTCAGATCGTCACCAGCGGTACGAATTGAGTTGTTCGACACGATACCACCCAACGAGATGACGGCAATCTCGGTAGAACCGCCACCGATGTCAACAATCATATTGCCTTCCGGTGCCTCTACATCGATACCAATACCGATGGCAGCAGCCATAGGCTCGAAAATCAGGTAGACGTCACGACCGTCGGCATGCTCAGCAGAGTCACGTACGGCACGCAGCTCAACCTCGGTAGAGCCAGAGGGCACACCAATCACCATACGCAGTGAAGGCGAGAACAGACGGCTACCCGTATGTACCATCTTAATCAGTCCGCGCATCATCTGCTCACAGGCCGAGAAGTCGGCAATCACACCATCGCGCAACGGACGTACAGTACGAATGTTATCGTGTGTCTTTTCATACATCATCTTGGCCTTCTCGCCCACGGCAATCATCTTGTCGGTATGGCGGTCAAGGGCAACTACTGAAGGTTCGTCCACTACAATCTTATCATCACTGATAATGATGGTATTGGCCGTACCAAGGTCCATGGCTATCTCCTGGACAAAACTAAAAAATCCCATTATTCTAAATTTTTAATTTTTAATTTTTAATCTTTCTTGAACCATGCGTTGATGGCAGTATCATAGTGTGAGCTAACACCGAAAGCACGGGTAGCCAGCATACGGCGCTGAGCCTTGGTAGTCTCTGCACCCTGCTTGTTCAGAATGTCGAGCAATACAGCATATTCGGCTTTTGAGGGCACGATAACCACATCGTTAAAGTTCTTGGCTGCTGCACGAATCAGAGAAATGCCACCAATGTCAATCTTCTCGATGATATCCTCCTCGCTGGCACCACTGGCAACAGTCTGTTCGAAAGGATAGAGGTCAACGATGACCAAATCAATCTCAGGAATCTCATACTGAGCCATTTGCTGACGGTCACCTTCCAGTTCGCGACGTCCCAAAATACCTCCGAACACCTTCGGGTGCAGGGTCTTCACACGACCTCCGAGAATTGAAGGATACGTCGTCACGTTCTCCACCTTCTCGCATTCGTAGCCCAATGACTCAATAAACGACTGCGTACCACCAGTCGACAAGAACTTCACGCCCTCGTCATTCAACTTCTTCAGCAACTCATCAAGGCCGTCCTTGTGAAACACAGAAATCAGCGCTGTCTTAATCTTCTTGTTGTCTGCCATAAATTAATATCCTTTGTATATAACGTTATATAAATATTCGCTTTTGAGCCTGCAAAATTACAAAAAATAAGGCATAACGCCACATATTTTTCTGAAAAAAATTTCTTTATATAATAATTAATAATGTATATCAACCTATTAATTTCATTTTCATCTGCAAATTTTTCACTTTTCACTATTTACTTTTCACTTTTTTTTGTACCTTTTTCCCTTGGAGAAGGTACTTTCGTTCGAAAATAAAAATAAATTCGGATTTATTTTGTATTTTGCTCACTTATTCGTACCTTTGCACCCGAAATTTCAACCAATTTATTTCTTGATGAGAAAAATTATTCTTTTGATGGCATTCGTTGCCACAGTGTTCACTACCTCACATGCAGGTGGATTGATGACAAACACAAACTACCACATCGCCTTTGACCGTATGATGGCCCGCGGTGCATCGTTCGACATTGACGCAGCCTACTCAAACCCTGCCGGTTTGGCATGGGGCCACGAGGGTTTCCAGTTGTCCATCAACTTCCAGAAGCCTTGGCAGATGCGTAACATCGACTACAAGAATGGCAACAGCGGACGCCTCTACGAAGGCGTTGCCTCAGCACCTATCGTGCCCGCCCTATTTGCCAGCTATCGCAAGGACCGCTTTGCCGTATCGGCTATGATTGGCATCGTGGGTAGCGGTGGTTTCGTCAAGTATGACGAAGGTGTTCCCATGTTCAACGTTGTGCTGGCAGGTATGTTCGCTCAGAAAGGCATCGCCCCCACAGACTACAATCTTAGCTCTGAGATGAAGGGCAAGCAATACATCTATGGCGGACAGTTGAACCTGACTTACAAGCTCACCGACTGGCTATCGATTGCTGCAGGTGCCCGTGCCAACTATTACGACGGCTACTATCGCGGCCACGTCATTGCCGATGGCCATAAAGCCTTTGGCGATTTAGCCAAGCTGCAGCTTGATGTCGACCAACGCGGTTGGGGCTACACCCCCATCATCAGCGCCAACTACCATAAAGGCCCGCTGACGGTGGCTGCCCGCTACGAGTTCCGCACCAAAATCAACGTACCCAACAAGACCAATGAGCTTGTTGCCGAGCTCGGTCCAAACGTGCAGGCCTATCTGGCCGCTACCGATCCAGCCGCACTGGCTACTATCGGACAGTCGCTGGCCACCAAGACTGTTGCTTATCAGGACGGCGTCGAGACACGTTACGACATGCCCGCCCTTCTCTCCGTAGCCGTAGGCTATGCGTTCGAGAAGAATGTCCGTGCCACACTGGAGTATCACTTCTTCGACGACAAGAACGCCAAGATGGCCAACAACCGTCAGGAGCATCTCACCCATGGCACTCATGAGTTTCTTGCAGGAATCGAGGGCGATATCAACGACCGTTGGACGCTCTCTTGCGGTGTGCAGCGTACCGATTACGGCATCTCTGACGACTACGAACAGAATACGTCGTTTGCCTGTGACAGTTACAGTATTGGACTGGGTGCCGCTGTCAAGCTCACTGACAAGATTCGTCTGAATGCCGGCTACTTCTGCAGCATCTACGACGACTACAGCAAGCAGTGTCTACCTACTCGCGAGGGCTATACAGGCTCTGAAACCTACTCACGTACCAACCACGTCATTGGTTTGGGTGTCGACTTCAAATTCTAAAAAGTCAACCAAAAATTTGCATAGAAGCTCTAGTTTTTGTATCTTTGCACCGTGAAGATTAAAAACTAGAGCTATTATAATTTATGAAAAAATCATTTTTATTTCTAATTACGCTTATTGTCAGTATGGTGGCAATGGCAGGTCCTGTGACCCCTGACGAAGCTCGTCAGAATATTGCCAAGTTCATGAATCCCCGTCGTGCGGCAGCCGTAACCCAGAATCCAGAAGCCCTGCGACTGGTGTCCACAAGCCATTACAAGATTACAGATCGTGAACTGGCTCCCAGCCTCTATGTATTCAATGTTGCTGGCGGGCATGGCTACGTCATTGCCGCTGCCGACGACCGTATCCCCGCGGTGCTGGGTTATTCAGACAGAGGGAATATCGATCCCGACAACATGCCAGATAATATGCGTGCATGGCTGAAGAGCTACTCCGACCAGATGGAATATCTGAACTATCATCCCGACGCTGCAGCACCTCGCAAGACTGTCACCGGCGAGGCTATTGAACCATTGTTAGGTCCGATAGAATGGAATCAGACATCGCCCTACAACGACCTTTGTCCTATGGATGGCAACGTACATTGTCTGACAGGATGTGTCGCAACAGCTATGGCACAACTCATGTATTTCTGGAAATACCCAAATGCCACGACTGACGTCATTCCCGGCTACACCAGTAAGGATATGGAATTCCAGATGCCTGAAATTCCTGCAAGAACATCTATTGACTGGGAAAACATGTTGCCTAAATACAAGGGCAAAGAGACAGAATCCCAAAAGCAAGCCGTGGCCAATCTGATGCTGCTGTGTGGAACTTCCATACAGATGAACTATTCAAAGGATTTCAGCGGTGCTTTCGGTGGAGATGTCGCCATAGCTTTGCGCTCGTACTTTGACTACGACTTGGCCACGACCTTCGAACTTCACAAAGACTATCGAGCTGCCGTGTGGAACCAAAGGGTATACGATGAACTGAAAGCCGGTCGTCCAGTCTATTATGACGGAGATTCCAGTGGTTCAGGACATGCCTTTGTAGTCGATGGATATGGCGGCGATGACTACTTCCACGTCAACTGGGGTTGGGGCGGTAGCAGTAACGACTACTTCCTGCTCTCTATTCTCGACTCTAAGAACAATTCCGGAGCTGGTGCCACCCAGAGTTCCGACGGCTATAGTATGGGACAGGGGGCTATCTTTGGCATGCAGCCCAACACAGGTGTTATGCCTACTGAAGACCCCATTCTGACGACCAGCGATTGGTTTGTAGACAGTTTGGTCATCTATCGTGCGAAAGCTGGTGAGAATTTTGTCTTCAGGTTAGGCTACAATTTCCACAACAACACAAATAACACTTACACTTTCGAAACCGGTATCGGTGTTTATTCAACAAGTGGTGAATTGCTTGGAGTGGTTCCTGGTTATTCGGTAACTCTACAACCAGGTTATGGTCTTTGGGATCCTTCACAAATCCCGGCAACCTTTAACTTTGGGCATGATACAGATTCAGAAGAATTGATCATGAAGCCTGTATGCAGATTAGAAGGCACTGAAGAATGGAGAGAAACAAATGGTGCTGAATACTTATACGTCCATGCCATCATCGATGGCGACACGCTGACACTCCACGGCCCCACCTTCGGTCTTACCGGCACGTTAGCAGCTACCGGCAAGAAGGAAGTAGCTTCTCCATTGCCTGTTACTGCCAAAATCACCAATAATGGAACCCTCTATTTAGGCCAAATTTACTTTATTGTTGACGGCAAAATGGTGGGCGGATGCCATTTCGACCTCGACCCAGGCGATTCGACAACCGTTGATTTCTCGTTCATACCTGAAAAAGCTGGCAAATCAAGTGTATCTGTCTGTACGCGCCAATGGAATGCTGAATCCCAACAATACGAATACATACCATTCATTGCAGACAGCATTGACGTCGTCACCGCTCCTAAAGCTAATCTGGGAATTAGCTTCTCTGTGGATAATTTCACTGATGGCTACATCAAGGAAAATGTCATCAAGCTGAAGGCCAGCATCAAAAACAACGGTGCCAGCGTTTACGACAATATCATCAAAGCTGAACTCTACAAGGACCAACAAGATGGGACAGGCTACTTCAGCTTTGTGAAGAGGATAACTCAGACTGTAAAAATAGAAGAAGGGCAAGCCATCGACGTCAACTTCAATTTTGAGAATCTTGAAGACAACAATTACTTAATGCTTGTCTATTATATCTCAGGAGACGAATGGATAGGTGTCAAAAGCAATGCATATACCGTCTATACGCGTCCAATACCCCAGATCTCCACGACAGCACAGACCATAAATGCCGTAAAAGAGAAGGGCGTATGGCTTGTAAAGGCCGATTCGGCACTTGTAAGTGTCAAGGTTAAGAACTATGGCACCGTTGACTTTGACGACGACATTTCCATCGATTTATACAAGATGTTTAATGAAAAATCAGGTAATCGTGTCGCAACCGTTAACACACCTATACAACTAGCTGCAGGTGCCGACACCACTGTTGTCATGCAGTTAGACGGACTGGAAGACGGAGCTAAATATTTCTATAATGTTCACTACATGGTAGGTCCCAAAACAATTCAAAGCGCACAATCAGACATCTTCACTGTCAAACTTGAGGAAAAAGGCTACTACCTCATTGGCAGCATGAACAGTTGGAGTTCTGACGACCAGAGCTATCCATTTACGAAACTCGATGACGGCAAGACGTGGGAAATCACCTTTAATGCACCTAAGGAGGAAGAGCTCTGGTTTAAGATTGCACCCGCCTCGGCATACAATGACCAGGCTGGATTCTGGACACACTTGTTCTGCGCCGTCAAGGACGGTTGCTCCGACCTTTCAGGCACTATGATAGTAGGTGATGCCGGTGCATGGCTGATGCCCGCATCGTACAATGCAGAGACCTACACCATGAGCATCGTCCCCAGCGAGATGACCTACACCATTACCTATACCGAGAAGACTGATGGTATCCAGATGGTCAGCAACGGCAATCAGGGTAGCGTCACCATCTATGGTGTGAATGGCAACAAGGTAACCGAGGTCAACGCCGCAAATCTGCAACAGCGTCTGAAGTCACTGCCTAAGGGACTATACATCGTCCGCTCAGGCCAAAAGAATAAGACGATACGTAACTAACGGACAAAGAAAAACATCCTAAAAGCGCTGCTTTTAGGATGTTTCCTTGTAGCGGGAGGGGGACCCGAACCCTCGACCTCCGGATTATGAATCCGACGCTCTAACCAGCTGAGCTACCCCGCCATATTTGTTTTGCGGGTGCAAAGGTAACACTTTTTTTCGTACTTCCAAAACTTTTCTGCAAAAAAATGCTTGTATTTCGGTTATTTTTTGTATTTTTGCAGTGTTATTCAAGGACATTACTAATCTATAATATAGAAAATCTATGCAAAAACTTACCTTAGAATACCCGCTGAGCACGAAATCTACACGACTGGTGTGGGACTTGATTAGCAATGCAGCAGGGCTACAGAAGTGGCTGGCAGACCAAGTAGTAGAAGTAGATGACAGCATGACGTTCACATGGGGACACCCGTGGACAGAGCGTGACACCAAAACGTCGCGCATATTAGAAAAAGAAAAGATGAACTACATACGCCTGTTGTGGGACTATCACGAGGACACTCCCGAGGCTTACTGGGAAATCAGAATTGAGGAAAGCGACCTGACAGGTATGCTGAGCCTGCTTATAACAGACTTTGCCGCCGACGATGACGAAGAAGCCGACCTACGAGGCATCTGGGACGACAACTTCGAAAGGTTGCACCGCGTCAGTGGTTTCTGAGAAGTTAAGAATTAAGAGTTAAGAGTTAAGAAAACATGCGATTGAATTAAAATAATTCTTAATTCTTCACTCTTAATTCTTAATTTATTATTACCTTTGCATCCCGAAACATGTTTCGGATAAAAAAGTTAGACATATTTATAGCTAAACAGTTCGGTCTGCTGTTTATAGCCACTTTCTTCATCTGCCAGTTTGTGCTGATGATGCAGTTTCTGTGGCGTTACGTCGACGAACTGATTGGTAAGGGTTTGTCACTGGACGTGTTGGCCCAATTTTTCTGGTATATGGGCATCATGTTGATGCCCCAGGCTTTCCCGCTGGCCATTCTGTTGAGTTCGCTGATAGCATTCGGAAATCTAGGTGAGAGTTCAGAACTGACGGCCATCAAGGCGGCAGGCATTTCACTAATGCAGGCTTTCCGTTCGCTGATAGTCATCACGCTGGCCATCTCGTTGATGTCATTCTACTTTCAGGAGGTAATTGGTCCGAAGGCCTTTGCGTCGTTCCGCCAGCTGCTGGTAGCTATGAAGCAGAAGAATCCTGAGGTTGAGATACCGGAAGGCATCTTCTATGACGGCATACCAGGCTCAAACCTCTACGTGCAGAAGAAAGATGTAAAGAAAGGTACGCTGTACGGCATCATGATTTACCGCATGAATGGCGGCTACGAGGATGCTGCGGTGATTTTGGCTGACTCGGGACGTTTACAAGCCACAGAAGAGAAGAAGCACATCCTGCTGACGCTGTATAGCGGCGAGTGGTTTGAGAACATGCGACAAGGTGGTATGGGCGTGGCAGCCAACGTGCCATACCGACGCGAGACCTTCTCGACGAAGCAGATAGTACTGGATTTCGACAGCGGTCTAGATATGTCGGACGTGGGCGGCATTTCGTCCGATGCCCGTTCGAAAGGACTGAGCAAGATTATGCACGATTTGGACTCGATACGGGAATTCAATGACTCAGTGGGGCATCAGTATTTTAAGGAGGCAACCTACGCAACGTTCTACAAGCCCCAATTGAATAAGGACGATTCGACCAAACTAGTAAAGGAGGTAGAGAAAGGCACCTTGGACTTTGACGCCCTTTATGCCAAACTGAGTGGCGAGCAGAAGCAAAACGTCATGCAGATGGCATCGAACGATGCCAAGGCTGCCATGAACGACCTGGAGTTCAAATCAGAATATTCGGACTATTTGAACCGTGAGGAGCGTCTGCACCAGATGGAGGCCATCAACAAGTTCACGCTGTCGTTAAGTTGTCTGATATTCTTCTTTATCGGTGCTCCGCTGGGTGCCATTATCCGCAAGGGTGGACTGGGCGTACCTGTGATTATCTCGGTGTTGGTGTTCATCGTGTTCTACATCTTAGACAATACAGGCATGAAGATGGCCCGCGACGACAACTGGACGGTATGGTTCGGTAAATTCTTAGGAACGGCAGTGCTCTCACCCATCGCTATCTTCTTCACCTATAAAGCCAACAACGACTCGGTAGTGTTCAATATTGACCTGTACAAATCGCTGATGATGCGCATGCTGGGTTTACGCCAGAAGCGTCCGACCATCGGCAAGGAGGTGATTATCAACGACCCAGACTATACTCAGGATGCCGTGATGCTTAGACAAATTACTGACGATATCGACCAATATACACAAGAGCATAGGCTGCGCGACTGGCCTAACCCCATCAAGGTATTCTTCCATCCAGGTGACGACCAGGCCATCAGCCGCATCAGCGAACGACTGGAAGAGGTGATAGAAGACCTGTCGAACACGCGCGACAAAATTATATTGAACGAGGTGAATACCTACCCCATCCTGGCCACACACGCCCACACACGTCCTTTCCGCAGAAAATGGCTGAACGTGATAACAGGACTGGTGGTGCCCGCAGGTCTCTTCTTCTATCTGCGCATGCTCAGATTCCGCTTGCGCCTATATCGCGACCTGAAAGTAATAGAAAAGGCCAACAAGGCCATCACAGAAAGAATAGAAACCAAATTTATATAATATATAATAAGGTATACGGAATGGAACAATTGAAACTGAATACTATCGACGAAGCACTGGACGACTTCAGTGAAGGCAAATTTGTCATTGTAGTGGACGACGAAGACCGCGAAAACGAGGGCGACCTTATCTGTGCCGCCGAGAAGATAACGCCTGAAATGGTGAACTTCATGCTGAAGAACGCACGTGGCGTGCTGTGTGCACCCGTCACTATCAGCCGTGCACAAGAGTTGGAACTGCCTCATCAAGTGCAGGACAACACATCGCTGTTGGGTACACCATTTACTGTTACTGTTGACAAGATAGAAGGCTGCACGACGGGTGTATCGGCCCACGACCGTGCTGCTACCATCCGAGCATTGGCCGACCCCACGTCTACAGCCCAATCGTTCGGCCGTCCAGGACATATCAGTCCGCTGTATGCACAAGACAATGGCGTGTTGCGGCGCTCAGGCCATACAGAGGCTGCCATCGATCTGTGCAAGCTATGTGGCTTGTACCCCGCTGGTGCCCTCATCGAGATTATGAACGATGACGGAACGATGGCCCGCATGCCCCAGCTGATGGCGTTTGCCAAGGAGCACAACCTGAAGATTATCACCATCAAGGACATGATAGCCTACCGACTGAAGAAGGAGAGCATCGTGGAACAGGGCGTCGAGGTGGACATGCCCACGGAATATGGCCACTTCCGCATCATTCCCTTCCGTCAGAAGAGCAACGGTCTGGAGCACTTCGCACTTATCAAGGGCGAATGGAAGGAAGGCGAGCCCATCCTGGTACGCGTACATTCATCATGTGCCACGGGCGATATCCTCGGTTCGAAACGCTGCGACTGTGGTGAACAGTTGCATAAGTCCATGGAGATGATAGAGAAGGAGGGCAAAGGCGTCATCGTCTACATGCAGCAGGAAGGCCGTGGCATCGGACTGATGAACAAACTGGCCGCCTACAAACTGCAGGAGGAGGGCTACGACACTGTTGACGCCAACCTCTGCTTAGGATTCAAGGCCGATGAGCGCGACTACGGCTGTGGTGCACAAATACTCCGTCTATTGGGCGTGCAGAAGATGCGCCTGATAACCAATAATCCCGTAAAGCGTGTAGGACTGGAAGCCTACGGGTTGGAAATCGTCGACAACGTAGGCATCGAAATAGCCCCCAACGAGTATAATCTGCGCTATCTGAAGACCAAAAAAGACCGCATGGGACATCAGCTTCATTTGAAGTAAACATTAAAAAATAAAAATTAAGAAATAAATTGTGACGCAAATATTCGTTTTTCAAGAATAAAATGCGTACTTTTGCAGCTAAATTTATACATAAAGCATCATTATGGCACAATTATCTGACCGTTTGCAGAGACTGGCTCCATCAGCAACGCTGGCCATGTCGCAAAAAAGTTCTGAAATGAAAGCCCAGGGCATCGACGTCATCAACATGAGCGTCGGAGAACCCGACTTCAATACACCCGACCACATCAAGCAGGCTGCCAAAATGGCTATCGACGAGAATTTCTCGAAGTATTCGCCCGTTCCTGGCTATCCCGATTTGCGTCAGGCTATAGCCCGCAAATTGGAACGCGAGAACCAGCTACACTATACACCTGCCGAGATTCTAGTGTCGAATGGTGCCAAGCAGAGCGTTTGCAACACGGTCATGGCGCTGGTGAACCCCGGCGACGAAGTCATCATTCCCGCACCCTACTGGGTCAGCTATCCACAAATGGTGTTGCTGGCAGGCGGTACCCCCGTCATTGTCGAGGCTGGTTTCGAACAGAACTTCAAGATGGCTGCAGCACAATTGGAGAATGCCATTACGCCTAAGACACGCCTCATTATCCTTTGTTCCCCCAGCAACCCAACGGGTAGCGTGTATTCAAAGGATGAGTTGGAGTCGTTGGCAAAGGTCATATTAAAGCACGACGATCTGTTTGTACTTGCAGACGAAATCTACGAGCACATCAATTACATTGGCAAGCACCAGTCCATCGCACAGTTCGAAGGTATGAAGGAGCGCTCGATTATTGTCAACGGCGTATCAAAGGCGTATGCTATGACAGGTTGGCGTATTGGCTACATCGCCGCTCCAGAGTGGATTGTCAAGGGTTGCAACAAACTACAGGGACAATATACCAGCGGACCGTGTAGCGTCAGCCAGAAAGCCGCCGAGTTTGCATACACCAGCAGTCAGGAGTGTGTTGAGGAGATGCGTCTGGCCTTTGAGCGCCGTCGCGACTTGATCGTTAAATTGGCGAAGGACATTCCCGGACTGGAGGTCAACGTACCTGAAGGCGCGTTCTACCTGTTCCCCAAGTGTAGCAGTTTCTATGGCAAACAGACCCCCGATGGCAGAACCATCGGAAACAGTACTGATTTGGCCATGTATCTGCTAGAAAAAGGACATGTTGCTACCGTAGGTGGCGACGCCTTTGGAGACCCTGCCTGTTTCCGCATGAGTTATGCTACCAGCGACGAGAATATCGTGGAGGCAATGCGTCGAATTAAAGACGTTTTAGGACAGTTAAAATAAAAAATTGAGAAATATCAAGTTAAAAGTTCTTAATTAGGCTGTAAATACGCCCTAATTTGTTATCTTTGCCGAGAATTATGCATCAGTTAACTGGTGCGTGTTCGGAAACAAAATGCTAAGGGACTTTAAATCAGAAACATATTTAAACTTAATTTCTTTAATAACTAAAAAAAATTCAAATTTATGGCAACAACAACAAAGGCTGCAGCCCCAGCCAAAAAGAATTCGGGCTTCGGAGGTGTTAAGGACGCATGGATCATCCTGGTGATTTGCGCTATCGCTGGTTACAGTGTATGGTATTTCGTAATGGGTAACCCCGACAACTTCATCGGTGGCGACCGTTCAGGTCATCCTGCAAACCTTCTGGGTACCGTTTATAAGGGTGGTTTCGTGGTAGGTCTGATTCTGACTCTGCTGTTCACCGTTATCTGCCTCGGCTTCGAGCGTTTCTTCGCTATCAAGAGTGCTTCTGGTAAGATGAACCTCGCTAAGTTCACTGCTGAAGTTAAGAACGCCATCAAGGCTCAGGACTTCACAAAGGCTAAGGATCTTTGCAACAAGATGCAGGGTTCTGTAGGTAACGTCGTGCTGGCTTCTATCAATATGTATCAGACTGTTGAAACCGACAGCACACTGAAGAAGGCCGCTAAGATTGCCAAGATTTCTCAGGCTCACGAGGAGGCTACCCAGCTGGAGATGCCTACCCTTCAGATGAACATGCCTATGGTTGCTACCATCGTATCTCTGGGTACCCTGACCGCTCTGTTCGGTACTGTGCTCGGTATGATCGGATCGTTCCAGGCT
>JAFVHO010000120.1 GCA_017474485.1 Prevotella sp. | reverse complement strand
TGGACGTACGGTCGATCAGGTGCTTGACCGCTATGAGAAAGTGTTGAAGCCCATGCACGAGCAGTTTATCGAGCCTACCAAGAAGTATGCCGATCTGATTATCCCGTCAGGCGGTGATAATAAGACCGGCATTCATATCCTTCGAACCTATATCGAGGGTATCGTTACCAACGTATAGGCTGGCTATCCAATAAAGTCTGGATAATCCTCTTCGCTCTCGCGGTTAGCTGCGGGAGCGCTGTTTTGTTGATCCTCCTGCGTATCAACCTCTGTTGGACCATTATCAATCTCAGAGCTGATTTCCTCTGCTACAGATTCCTCGTTCAGTTTTTTCTGGCGTTCCATCTCTTCTGCTTGCTTGTTGGCAGCCTTACGGATGCTGTGAATCTTCAGGGCATTGACCAATTCCGTCGCACCATAGAGCAGTGAACACCAACCTAATATGAGCAAAGGCATTTCGGCACTCTCCATTGGTTTCAGGATGACAAACAGACCCGTCAGTAGAATCAGACATGGTGCTATCCAGAATCCCCAATGGATAATCCCTAATCTGCGTGCCGAAATCAGACTGATTAGCAGGTTCAGACCGCCCAAAATCATGATGGCACCAAGGATATACATCAGTCCATTGATAAAGACACCTGGTGTCAGAGCCAATGTCAGGCCAAGGATAATACTACCTGCGCCAACGATGGGGAAAGTTGGCTGTCCGCCGCGAATAACGCGTCCCTGATTGTCAATGATGGTGTATTCGGAGGCATGCTTAAGTGCATTCATATAGGCAATCATAGCTATGATGCCCGATATCAGGAATAATACGCCAATAGCCACCGTGAGCCACGTCACGCCGTCTTTCGGAAACTTGATGAGCAGTACGCCAACAATAATGGCACACATTGCTCTGAAAATTGAACTCTGGAATAGTTTCATAATGGTTTTATTTACTATTTTGCTGCAAATATACAAAAAAAACTCTATTATACCTTCTTTCTCCTAATTATTTTTGTAATTTTGCACGCAAATGACAACAATTTTATTGATACGACACGGAGAAACTGTTGATAATGCTCGCCAGATCATGCAAGGACAGACGCAGGGTGAACTCAATGAACAGGGTAGGGAACAGGCCCGACAGGTGGCAGAACGTCTGGCTGCAGAGCCGATTGATGCGGTGGTGGCCAGCGACTTGCATCGTGCTATTCAGACAGCAGAAATCATTGCTGCTCCTCATGGTTTAGTAGTGGAAACTACCGAATTGCTGCGCGAACGTGACTGGGGCAGTTTTACGGGTCGCTATATTCCCGACTTGCGTGGTGAGACGTGGCCAGACGATATCGAGAGCGAGGAGGCATTGCTTCAGCGCGCACGTTCTTTTCTTATATATATAACGACCACCTACCCAGATAAGCGGGTGGTGGCCGTTGGTCATGGCATCATCAACAAAGCCATTCTGGCTGTTTATGCCCAGTGTCCGATGCGTGAGGTTCAGCACATGATGAACGCAGAGGTTCGTATCTTATCGACGTCCGCCACTGTGATGAACTCCACCGCTACTGCGGCCTGCACTACTGCTATGGCTGCTACCGCCTCCTCTGCTGAAACTGCCACTGCTATGTGAACTGCTTCCGCCTCCTCTGCTAAAGCTTCCGCTACTGCTGTGTGAACTGCTGCTGCCTCCTCTGCTGAAGCTGCCGCTGCTGTGTGAACTGCTGCCGCTCCCTCTGCTGAAACTGCCGCTGCTATGTGAACTGCTGCCATTACTGCTATGGGAAACGCTTCCACTGCTTCTGCCGATAGAACCTCCAACATTTGCCGAGGAGTGTTCGGAATGGCTTGGACGCCCTTGCATTGTTGAATGGTTAGAATGGCTTGGGCGATTTCCCTGTGTTGTTGAGTGGTCAGCGTGGTTTGTGCTATGACTCGGACGGTTCACGGTGCTTTGTGTTGAACTGCTGCGAGGCCCGCCATGATGCGTCGTGTTACTGATACCAGGGCGTGTAGCGCGATGACCTCCGTGATTGAAATCACCACGATTCCAACGATCCAACATTCCAAAATGTGAACGTCCGGCAGAATGAGCGGGGCGGAAGTGGTCGCGATGGCTATGATAGTAGCCATGTCCACCTACCACGTGCCAAGCATGACCGCCACGATAGGTGGCATAGAATACAGGACGTCCAAAGAAGAAATAGTCGCGATGCGGATAGCGTGCATAGACGGCAAAGTGCCAGAAGCCATCAAGCCAGTAAAGTGGACGGTAGAAATAGGTGGCTGCACAGAAGGCATTCCACTGCCAATCTAATAGTATGTAGCTCAAATCCAAATTGCGACGCTCCCAATATACACCATATACATCGTCACGGCTTGTCACGCCCATCAGGTAGTCGAGGTTGATTTCGTATGCAGCCTCGTACTGTTCATCCGTCAGGTTCAGCTCGTAAGCCATCTTGTCCGTCAGGAACAGAGCCTCATTGCGTGCCTGCTCGTAGCTCATTGCCTTGCCCGTAACTGCTGTCAGCAGCATCATTGTCAGGGCTATCATCATCTTTTTCATAATCGTATCTTTTTAAATGTTCAACAATCAGTTTTATCTTTTCTCGCTGCAAAGATAGACAGATTATGGGGCATAAAAAAAGGATTTCCCCTAAACTCGTTGGGGGAAATCCCTATATCTTCTTTGGCAATAATATATCAATACTTATAGAACCTCCAGGTCTGTCCATCTTTGCTCAGCGTGAGATTGTCGCTGTCTAGCGTTACGATTCTAAGTCGGATGTTGTTAATGGGCGAAAAGCCAAACGACTGCTCGACAACGATAGTATCACTCTTTTCCCCCTTTTTGGAGTAGCATTGCATAAAGAGACTGTCGCCCTGATGCTGGAAGGTACCATAGATCTCGCCAACCTCCAAGTCCTGTAACCATGTGACAGCTCCTGAGAAACTGATATATTTCGAATCAGACCCGTCCATACGCCATTGTCCGAACAAGTCGCCAGCGTCACCGCCTTCCTGACAAGAAGTAGCCAATAGCCAACAGCTAATAGCTAACAGCTTATAGAATTTTACCATGATATCCGATTTTAATGTTAAACGTATTGCAGTCGCCATAGATATTGCCTTTATCGAAAGCATAGGCGCCTGAGAACTGCCAAGAGCCAAGGGTATAGGAACCTTGTAGCATAGCATCGAAAGAGTGATGCTTTTGGGGTAGTGGATTGGCGTATGTGCCCCATCCCTCTCGATAGGAACCCTTGACGAGATACGACAGACGGTCGGTAATATTGCCATTGACGGCTACATGCCAAGCTTTGATGCGGTTGTCACGGAAGTCGGCAAAGCCATCCTTATTATATATAGGAGAGACGAGCAGGGCATTGCCTTGTGTCATACCGTAATGGGCGTAGGGACCGTAAAACATGTGGTTATAGTAGTTGTCGTCGCCAGTTACTAAATCTGTAATCTGACTGCGTATTGGCTCAGGAAAGTCGCCGCTGTCCCAGTGGATAGGACCCGACTGGTTGGTAGTCTGCAAATATTCCACGACAGCTCCGCGTACGTATTGGCGTCCTTCAGCCTTGTTCTTATATTGTAATCCATACAAACCATCCCATCCATTGCCTTTACGCATGCCGGAACCATCTTCGAAGATATCGTCAACGTAGGCTTGTATCTGATGATCTTTATTGATATTCCAGCCCAGTTGTATGGTCATCGAACCAATATGGTTGCCGTAGACCCAGTCTTCCATTGCATCGTTTTCAAAGTAGTTGCTGTCGCCCACAGGTAGTATGACCTTCCAGAAAGCTTTCAGATTAGCAGCTTTCTTCTTTGCCACCATTTCTCCTGTTTCTGTACTATAGCCCGTGCCGCCAAACTGTGCTACGTGCTCAATGCCGGCTGTAACAAAGAATGTTTTCTCAGGATTAGTACGGAAATAGAGATGTTTCTGATGGTAGTAGGCACCTGTGGCATAGTGCCAGTTGCCGCTACCTTCACGATTGAATTGTCGTTCGCGATAGTCGCTATCCATCAGTTTACCGTAACCGAAGTCGGCATCAATCTGCAACCACCCTTTAGTATAAGGCACCGTCCAGAAACCATTGGTGCCCACATGAACCTGTGGCACAGGTTTGGCATTGTTACCCTTGGTGAGTGCACCACTGGACAGCAATGGGTCACGCAGTACGGGCTTCAACTCACGAGCTCCAGCCTCTAAAAAGAAGTCCTTCCAGCTCAGATTGACGTAACACTGCTGCTGATAAGCCTTGTGGTCGGCATGGACAGAAGCTATTACATCAACAGCACCCGAAAGTTTCCAATCTTCAGCCAGTTGGTGCTCTACATTGACAGCCCCACGCAGATAGGCCGTATTAGGACGTGTTGCCAATACATGGTAACGGTTGGTAGACAGCTGATAGGCCGTATAGTCGCCCGAACCTACGGCAACTTCTGTCGCCAGGTCGTAGGTTATTGCGGTTTGCGTATCCTGTGCCCAAATAGGACCACAAGCCAATAGGCAGATGAATGTTAATTGTATCAGTCGTTTCATTGTCTCTTGTTGTCTCAATTTCTCAGAATATCTTTCCTGATACGATGTCGGCAAATGTCTTCCAAAGGATCTTGGCATCCATCCACAGCGACTGGTGTTCCAGATAGTAAAGGTCCATTTCCAGACGTCTTATCATCTTATCGATGGTGTCTGTATAACCGTTTTTCAGTGTGGCATAGCTGGTAACACCAGGGCGCAACACATAGAGTTGTTCATAACGTTTATCGCGTGCCATAATCTGGTCGATATAGTATTTACGTTCAGGCCGAGGCCCCACAAAGGCCATATCGCCAATAAAGACATTCCATAGTTGTGGCAATTCGTCCAAATGATGTGCACGTAGAAATCGTCCGATACGTGTCAGACGTGGGTCGTTAGGATGTTGCAGTAGCTCGGCACCTTCCTTTTCGGCATCTACTACCATGCTGCGGAATTTGTAAATATAGAATGGTCGTCCTCCCAGTCCTATGCGCTCCTGCTTGTATATAGCTGGTCCGCCACCGACCTTGATGGCTAGCCAACATACAAATATCAGTGGTGAGAAAAGCACCAGACACAGGGCTGCTACGATGAAGTCGATGAGGCGTTTCATACCTTGGCTTTCATTTTATGATTGATACACAGGTTGACGATACAGTAGAGCACAATATCAACCAATATGATGGCGGTTGTTGGTATGACCATATATAAAAGCCCGTTCATGATGATATACCATGCTGCCAGTCCGACGATGCAACCAAGCGCTTGATGCTGGTTCAATCCTGCTCGCATTAACTTGTGATGGATGTGGTTCTTGTCGGCATCGAACAATGGTTTATGGTGTCGCAACCTGAATAATGTGACGCGTACCACATCGGTCGTGGGCACAATCAGCAAGGTGAGTGGCATGATAATAGCCTCTGGTCGATAAGGCCAGATGTTAGTATTGTCCATGGCGCACTTGACTGCCAGGAATCCCAAAGTGAAGCCAAGTGAGAGACTGCCTGAGTCGCCCATGAATATTTTGGTGTTCCTTTCTGCTTTGCCAAACAGGTTGAAATAGGCGAAGGCTACCAAGGCGCCCATCATGCCAGCAACAATAATAGTGTATGTATAGACGTAGACACCATAATACTGGAAATAGGCTAAAAAACCTGCCAACGCTAATAGCGACAGACTGGCAGCCAATCCGTCGATGCCGTCTATCAGGTTGATGGCGTTGTCGATAAAGACTATGATAAATATCGTTAGCGGGACGCCTAACCAATAGGGAATTTCGTGAATGCCAAACAGACCGTACAAGTTGTTGATGTATAGTCCAGCAAACGGCAGGAGGCATGCTGTAGCAATCTGGACGGCAAACTTTGTCGTAGCTTTCAGTCCTACCAAGTCGTCAATGATGCCAATACCGTATATCAGCAGCAGACCTGCCAGGAATACTGCACTCCAGATATTGACGGGTAATACGTCTTGTTCAACGATGGGCGTAAACAATAGTACAATAAAAAATGCTGTCAACATGCTGGGAAAGAAAGATATGCCACCAAGTCTTGGGGTCGCATTCTTGTGTACTTTCCGTTCGCTGGGAATGTCATACAGCCTCTTACGCTTGCAGAAATCAAGGATAAGAGGCGTGAACACCAGTCCGCATATCAAACTAACCAAAAAAGCACCCAGTAGATATATAGTCATACGCAATTGCTCATTATCATATATAATTATAACCGATAATTCCGGCAATTATTGTATGCTTCGCATAAAATTTTCCATATCGTCCACTATTCAATTTTTGATATGCACATCCTGCTGTGGGAAAGGAATCTCGATACCGTTCTCGTTGAGTGTATCATAGATGGTGCGCAGGACATCGCTGACAACGTATGATTTCTTGACGGCATCGGCCCAGACAAACATATTGAAGTTGATACTGGAATCGCCTAGTTCACCAACAACGGACTTGACTTGCTTTGAGGGGTCCATCCATTTGTGTTTCATTCCATTGACGGCAGCATCGACAAGATTCATCGTTTCTTGTAGGTTTGAGCCGTATGCCACACCGTAGGGTACTACTTGCAGCACGTAGCCGTGGTTGCGTGTCAGGTTCTTATAATTCTTGGAGAACAGTTGCGAATTCTGGAAAGTGATGATCTCACCATAGAGTGATTCGACAACAGTGGAGGTGTAACTGATGCTGGTCACCTTACCCATCGTACCATCAACTTGTATCCAGTCACCTACCTTAATTCGTCCAGCCATCAGTGTGATACCATAATAGATATTTTCGATGATATCTTTCGAGGCAAAACCGATACCCGTGGACAGACCGCCAGTGACTACCAAGAGCCATTCCATCGAGATATTCATAATATTCATGGTAATGAGGAACCATGTACCCCAGACAATGACCTGTACGACATTTTTGCCCATAACCTCACGACTGGCAGCAGTGCTGGGGTCTTTGATTTCGTAGTGCATGCGCATCAATTTAAGCAGCGTGCGGTTGACGTAGGCAAATACAAACCAAAGGCTGATAACCAGAGCAATGGTGAAAATGCTGAGCTTGAAATTTTGGAAGTTAACAAAGTTAGACTTGAAAACGTTCCAGCACAGGTCACTCAGATTGAAAACATCGGCAGCCCAATAGATACTGATCATAACGGAGCATACTACGGAGATAGGCAATAGTACCTGGTAAGCCAAATAGTAGGCCCATGTCTTGGTGATGGGCTTTTCGTTGTAGCGGTGACGCAGACCGTAACGCTTAATATACAGGCTGACGCAGGTAATGGTAAGCGTGCAGGTAAGTTGCATAATCCACCAAATTAGTATCTGTACTGCTAACAATGTGTAGCCCCACCATGAGCATACCACTGATGCAATAAATACCACGAGCGATATATACGTGTAGAACATATCAGAGCGTGGAACGTTCTGGTTATGACGGCCTATGACGTTCCATTGCCACAGACAGCAAATAAGTAGCACGGGTGGGAATAACATATTAACCAATTCGTTGGGAATCAGTATGATGCGAAATGCAAATACGATAAATCCCATCACGATAAGTGGCGTATAAATATGGAAGGCACTCTTGATCTGGTCACCATTCACACGTAATAACAGTGAAATGAGGATAACACCCAATAGCCAAGCGTAATTGACCAACAGATTGGATGCCATGATGACGAAATTCTGTTTGGTAAGGGCCATCGCCAATCCTAAGATGATGGCAAAAGTGATTGTGGTGGTGGCCATGGTGATACAGGTGCGTTTTTTCATGAATTCCTCCGTCCGCAAACGCTTGGGCACTACATAACGGATAGCTGCGAAGTTAAGTGCTGACGCGATGATGGCATAGAAGATGATGGAAATCAGCAATCCGAAAATCCAACGGCTGTCCCACTGTGACTCGTCGTTGGGCTGATACTTCTTGTGAACCGTTTCAACCATCGTGTTCCAATGCTTTTTCCATTGGGCTATGATACCGAAATAAGTATCGCTTCCATTTCGGAAGATGCTAGTCTGTATATCGTTATAACGTTTCTGGGCATAGTCGTTGAGGTGGGAGAGCCGTTGTTCCGTCATGTTGTAATAGAGGATGTAGTCTTGCATGATGGCACGATTGTCGTCCAGTGAATTGCGGATATTGGTGGCCAGAGTCAGACAGACGTTGCGGTCTATCTGTCCTTGGCGTTCAAGCATCGAAACAGGCATAGCTCGCAGAGCACCAATAAGTGAGTCGTAGCGTGCTATATCCGTCTCGGCCTTGCTAAGAAAGGTCTTGAAGGGCAACTGCTTGCGCTGGAACTCGTGATACTGCTCAGTGGCCTCATGACAAGCATAGGTGAGATCAAACACGTAGTCCTGTTTTTGGGAATAAAGCATCAGCGAGTTCTGGTTTGAACTCTTCATGATGTCTATCAGCTGATTGCGCACCATTTCACTTTGTTCGCGGTTACGCTCTATTTGTACAGACAACTCACGATGGTAGTTAGTGAGCTCAGTACGCAGTATCTGTAACGTTTGGGGCAGGTCTTTTTCCTTCAAAACAGCGTGTCCTCGCAAAGTGGTCAATACTGCCAATAATATGATTAAAAATGATTTTTTCATTGTGTTCTCAAAAATTTGTGTGCAAAGGTAGTAAATATTTCATAATTCGTAATTCGTAATTCATATTTTTTTGTATCTTTGCAGAAAATTTCTAGCGATATGATACTAATTGCAGACAGCGGAAGCACTAAAACCGATTGGACCCTTATCCATTCACCACACCCCATGAGGTGGGATGTTATTGCTACTTTTCAGAGTCAGGGCATCACGCCCATTCATCAGACACCAGACGAAATCCGACAGATTCTGGCGCGTGAATTGATGTCACAGCTCTCCACGTTCCCGCGGGCAGCACTTATCAATTCGAAAGTACTGGAGGGCTCTCTATTGTCACAAATCAGTGTGTTCTTCTATGGCAGTGGTTGTACGCCGGCTCATGTTCCCATGATGAAGCAGATACTGAGCGAGGTCTTTTCACCGCAAAATATCGAGGTGCATAGCGACCTGACAGCTGCTGCTCGTGCCCTCTGCCAGTATGAGCCAGGTATAGCATGTATACTAGGTACCGGTGCCAATAGCTGCCTGTATGACGGAAAGGAAATCGTGCAGAACACGCCAGCCCTGGGTTATATCCTGGGTGATGAAGGTAGTGGATCGGTTTTGGGACGACTGTTCATGAATGCTATTTTCAAGAATCCCAAATTTGCTGATATCCGTGACGAGTATTTGAAGCAACAAAAGCTGACGCAGGCCGATATTATAAATAAGGTATATAGGGAACCTATGCCTAACCGCTTCCTTGCCACTACATCTTTATATATTAAAGATCATATCGATAATCCTTTGTTGTGCGATTTGGTTGTTCAGAACTTCCGACAGTTCTTCCGCAGTAATATCGTTCCCTATCAGCATCCAGAATTACCTGTACATTTCGTAGGCTCTATGGCCTTTATCTATCGTGACCAACTGGTTCAGGCTGCTGAGGCAGAGGGCTTCCATGTAGGTCACACACTGCAAAGCCCGATGGAGGGTCTTGTTATGTATCATGAGAAGGGTATAGATGCTACCTATTAACAGTATCTCACGAATATTGGAAAAATAAATGTGCTATTCGAAAACATTTCGACAATAATCTGCTGATATATTGAGATTTATTTCATACCTTTGCAGCCGAGAACGACATAACAGAACTAAATCAAGACTGAAAGCGTATGAATATTGGCAAGCACATTGAAGAGATTTTGAGAAAGCAGGGTAAGTCTGCTGCATGGTTGGCAACGCAAATTCCCTGTGAGCGTACAAACGTATATAACATCTTTAAACGAAAGAGTCTGGACGTTCGTTTGTTGATGAGGATAAGCGTTATCTTGCAACACGACTTCTTTAAGGAGTTATCCGAAGAGGCGTTTCCCAAGGCTAAATGATATAAGCCACTGCTCATAAAGGGCGGTGGCTTTTATTTTTCTTTTTATTTTGATACTTTTTCCATAAATATGCCGTTTCTTTGCAATTTTTTTAGTACCTTTGCAGCCAAATTGAATTCAATATAATAATATTAAAACATTTTTATGAACTTTACTTTGTTAATTACCGTCTTGGTGACGGCTTTGACATTGGTGGTAGCGGCTTATGTGGTAGCCAAGTTGATAGGACCTCGGTCCTACGCGAAGGTGAAGGGTGAGCCGTATGAGAGTGGTATCCCCACGCGAGGTAGTTCATGGCTGCCTGTATCGGTGGGATTCTATCTCTTTGCCATCTTGTTCCTCATGTTCGATGTGGAAACGGTGTTTCTGTATCCATGGGCAGTAGTAGTGAAGGAGTTCGGTGCAATGGCTCTGCTCAGCATCGGGTTCTTCCTGGTAGTTCTGGTATTAGGCTTGGCGTATGCCTGGCGGAAAGGAGACTTGGAATGGAAGTAAGAAAGCCTCACATCAAGAGTATTCCCTACGAGGAATGGAACGACAACGCCTCGTTGGAGAAGATTATTGACGAGCTCCATGAGGGCGGCGTCAATGTGATTACGGGCTCGCTGGACCAGTTGATTAATTGGGGACGCTCAAATTCCCTTTGGTCATTGACCTTTGCTACATCATGGTGTGGTATTGA